>NZ_JBFTQG010000006.1:0-273115 GCF_056398885.1 Cupriavidus sp. 01T418 | reverse complement strand
GCCTCGTCGAGCACCGCCTGCGCCGTCTCCGGCGTGGCGTCCTCGAAGCCGGGCAACTGGCTGACGGCCTCAAGGCCGGCCAGTTCGTTCATCACGAACAGCATGTCCTTGAGCGGGGCACGGTAGGTCATCGATGTCTCCAGACAGGTATGAAAAAGCCGTTCTCGGGCAGGCCCGGAACGGCTAGTACTTCCTGATCGAACCCGGCGCGGCGCGGCGCGCCGTGCCGGGCCGTGGGATCAGCCCAGCGCCGCCACCAGTTCGGGCACGATGGTGTTCAGATCACCCACCAGGCCATAGTCGGCCACGGAGAAGATCGGTGCTTCGGCGTCCTTGTTGATCGCCACGATCACCTTGGAGTCCTTCATGCCGGCCAGATGCTGGATCGCGCCGGAGATACCAACGGCGATGTACAACTGCGGCGCGACGATCTTGCCGGTCTGTCCGACCTGATAATCGTTGGGCACGAAACCGGCGTCCACGGCGGCGCGCGATGCGCCCATGGCGGCGTTCAGCTTGTCGGCCAGCGGCGTCAGCACCTTGGTGTAGTTCTCGCCGGAACCCACGCCACGGCCACCGGAAACGATGATCTTGGCGGCGGTCAGCTCGGGGCGGTCGCTCTTGGTCACTTCGCGCGAAACGAATTGCGAGATGCCTGCGTCGGCCACGGCCGGCAGGTTTTCCACGGCGGCCGAGCCACCTTCGGCAGCGGCGGCGTCAAAGCCGGTGCCGCGCACGGTGATGACCTTGACCTTGTCCGTCGATTGCACGGTCGAGATCGCGTTGCCGGCGTAGATCGGGCGCTCGAAGGTATCGGGGCTGTCGACCTTGGTGATGTCCGACAGCTGGGCCACGTCCAGCCTGGCGGCCACGCGCGGCAGGATGTTCTTGCCGTAGGGGGTCGCGGGGGCCAGGATGTGGCTGTAGTCGCTGGCGATGGCCAGCGCTTGCGCGGCCACGTTCTCGGCCAGGCCGTCGCCGAAATACGGCGCGTCGGCCAGCAGCACCTTGGCCACGCCGGCGATCTTGGCGGCAGCGGCGGCTGCGGCAGCGGCGTTGGCGCCGGCCACCAGCACGTGGACGTCGCCGCCGCACTGGAGGGCTGCCGTCACGGTGTTCAGCGTGGCGCCCTTGATGGATTGGTTGTCGTGTTCAGCAATGACGAGTGCAGTCATGTTTTATCTCCTGGCGCGCTTAGATGACCTTGGCTTCGTTCTTCAGCTTTTGCACCAGCGTCGCAACGTCCGGCACCATCACACCCGCGCTGCGCTTGGGCGGCTCGACGACCTTCACGGTCTTCAGACGCGGCGCCACGTCCACGCCGAGATCTTCCGGCTTGACGGTTTCGAGCGGCTTCTTCTTGGCCTTCATGATGTTGGGCAGCGTCACATAGCGCGGCTCGTTCAGGCGCAGGTCGGTGGTCACCACCGCCGGCAGCTTGAGCGACAGGGTCTCCAGACCGCCGTCCACTTCACGCGTCACCGACGCCTTGCCATCGGCCACCACCACCTTGGAGGCGAAGGTAGCTTGCGGCAGGCCAGCCAGCGCGGCCAGCATCTGACCGGTCTGGTTGGAGTCGTCGTCGATGGCCTGCTTGCCCAGGATCACCAGTTGCGGCTGTTCCTTGTCGACCAGGGCCTTGAGCAGCTTGGCCACGGCCAGCGGCTGCAGGTCCTCGTTCGATTCGACCAGGATGCCGCGGTCGGCGCCGATGGCCATCGCGGTACGCAGGGTTTCCTGGCACTGGGCCACGCCGCAGGACACGGCGATGACCTCGGTGACCACCCCGGCTTCCCGCAGGCGCACCGCTTCTTCCACGGCGATTTCGTCAAACGGGTTCATGCTCATCTTGACGTTGGCCAGATCCACGCCCGTACCGTCCGACTTCACCCGGACCTTGACGTTGTAATCCACCACGCGCTTGACTGCGACGAGTACTTTCATGCGCTCACTCCACTGATAGTCGATAGTCAGAAATTTGGTTCGCTCGTCATTATAACCACCGGCCGGGTGGCATTCTTGTTTTTCGAACGGTCGTACTATTTTATCGGTAAAGAATTGCCGGGCATAGCCCGGCAAAGTGAAATCCCGCCTGCATTGTGCAGCAGGATGCCCTGCGTTGCACGATTTTCCAGGCTTTTTTCAACTTACCACGCGGTAATCACCGAATCCTTGTAGGTCGCCTGGACGTATTGCTTGATTTCCGGCGAGTGGTAGGCCTTGACCAGCTTGGCCACCCACGGCTTGCCCTTGTCGGCCTCGCGCACGGCGATCAGGTTGGCGTACGGGCCCTTCGGGCCTTCCATGGCGATCGCGTCCTTGGTGGGGGACAGGCCGGCCGACTCGGCGTAGTTGCCGTTGATGGCGGCGGCGTCGAGGTCGTCCAGCGAACGCGGCAACTGGGCGGCGTCCAGTTCGACGATCTTGATCTTCTTCGGGTTGGAGACGATGTCCAGCGGCGTCGCCTTCAGGCCAGCGTCCGGGCGCAGCTTGATCAGGCCCTTGCTTTGCAGCAGCAGCAGGCCACGGCCACCGTTGGTGGGATCGTTCGGTACGCCCACCCGTGCGCCATCCTTGATCTGGTCGAGCGACTTGATCTTCCTGGAATACACGCCCATCGGGAACGTGACGGTGAAGGCCACGTGCGCGAACTTGTAGCCGCGGTCCTTCATCTGCGCCTCCAGGTACGGCAGGTGCTGGTAGCTGTTGGCGTCCAGGTCGCCGGCAGCCAGCGCGGCATTGGGCTGCACGTAATCACTGAACTCCACCAGCTGGATATTCAGGCCGTCCTTGGCGGCGACCTTCTTCACCTGCTCCATGATCTGGGCGTGCGGGCCGCCGGTGACGCCGATCCTGATCGGCTTTTCCTGCGCCACGGCGCCAGTGGCCAGGGTAGCGCCGAGGGCGGCGCCGACAATCCATTGCAGCAAGTTACGACGTTGCATGTTGACTTCCTTCCTCTCGATTTCTCTATGTTTTGTAGTTGGCCGGGCGAATTGCCGGTTTGCCTTGCCGGCCTATTTATGACTGATGCGCCGCACCAGCCAGTCACCGAAGCTTTGCACCGCCTGCACGAAGACGATCAGGATCAGCACCACCGCCACCATCACCTCGGTGATGTAGCGCTGGTAGCCGTAGCGGATGCCGAGGTCGCCCAGCCCGCCGCCGCCGATGGCGCCGGCCATGGCGGAATAACCCACCAGGCTGACGAAGGTGATCGTCAGGCCGGCCACGATGCCGGGCATGGCTTCGGGCAGCAGCACCTTCATCACGATCTGGCCGGTGGTCGCACCCATCGACTGGGCGGCCTCGACAAGGCCCTTGTCCACCTCGCGCAGCGCGCTTTCCACCAGGCGCGCGATAAACGGAATCGCGGCGATGGTCAGCGGCACCACGGCCGCGGTGGTGCCGATCGACGAACCGACGATAATGCGCGTGAACGGGATCACCACCACCAGCAGGATGATGAAGGGGATCGAACGCACGGCATTGACCAGCACGCCGATGGTGCGGTTGAACAGCGGATGCGACAGCACGCCGCCGCGGTTGGTCAGGTGCAGCAGCACGCCCAGCGGAACGCCCAACAAGGCGCCGACCACGCCCGAGATCGCCACCATCAGCAGCGTCTCGTTGAACGAGGTCAGGAACAGGTCAAACATTTCAGACCACATGCTCGAACTCCTCCACCACCACGCCTTCCTGTTGCAGGTATTCCATCGCCGCCTTCACGTCAGCCAGGTCGCCGGTGGCCATGATGGCCAGCGAACCGAAGGCCTGGCCCTGGATCTCGTCGATATGCCCGTGCAGGATATTGAAGTCCAGCCCATAGCGGCGGATCGCCTGGGCCAGCACCGGCTGGTCCACGCCCGCGCCGGTGAAGGCCAGGCGGTAGACATGGTCGCGCCCGTTGCCGAGCCGGCTCTCCACGCGCTTGAGCACGCTGGGCGGCAATTCCTGCGCGATCACGTCGCCGATCATCGCGCGCGTGACTTCATGTTGCGGACGCAGGAACACGTCGATCACCCGGCCGGTTTCCACCACCTGCCCGGCTTCGAGCACCGCCACGCGGTCGCAGACCTGCTTGATCACTTCCATCTGGTGCGTGATCATGACGATGGTCAGGCCAAGTTCCCGGTTGATCTGCTTGAGCAGTTCCAGGATGGAGCGGGTCGTTTCCGGATCGAGCGCCGAGGTGGCTTCGTCCGACAGCAGTACCTTGGGCTTGCTCGCCAGCGCACGGGCGATGCCCACGCGCTGCTTCTGCCCGCCGCTGATCTGGGCGGGATAGCGATCCTTGAGCGCCGTCAGGCCAACCAGTTCCAGCAGCGGCAGCACCGTGTCGGAGATCTCGCTGCGGGACTTGCCGGCCAGTTCCAGCGGCAGCGCCACATTGTCAAAGACGGTGCGCGACGACAGCAGGTTGAAATGCTGGAAGATCATGCCGATGTCGCGGCGCGCCTGGCGCAGCGCGCCGCTGTCCATGGCGGTCAGATCCTGGCCGGCCACGATCACGCGGCCGGCGCTGGGGCGGTTGAGCAGGTTGATGGCGCGCACCAGCGTGCTTTTGCCGGCGCCGCTTCGACCGATGATGCCGAAGACCTCACCTGCCGCAATGGACAGGTTGACGTCCCGCAGTGCATGCACTTCCCCCGACCCTCCGGGAAAGCGCTGCGAAAGACCTTGCAGTTCGATCATGTGAAAAGAAAACGGCAACAGGCGAGAAAGTTAGCGCTGTTGCCGCATTTTATTATTTGGGCGAAGCGCGCATTTTAAGCGATTCGCTTCATACCAGAAACGACTTTTTGCCGATGTCTTTATAAGTTCACGGCATATAGACCAGCAAGAAGCCGTCATGCGCCCCGCCAGGACGGCGTGCGCTTGTCGATAAAGGCCTGGACGCCTTCCAGCGCCGCCTCGTCCATCATATTGCACGCCATGGTCTGCCCGGCCAGCTGGTAGGCCGCCTCGATGCCCATCTCCAGCTGCTTGTAGAACAGGCCCTTGCCGGCGGCCACCGCGGCGGCCGGCTTGGCGCAGATGCTGGCGGCCAGGCGCGCGACCTCGGCATCGAGGGCATCGGCCGGCACCACGCGGTTGACCAGCCCGCGGTCCCGGGCTTGCATGGCGTCGATCATGTCGCCGGTCAGCAGCATCTCCATGGCATGCTTGCGCGACAGGTTGCGCGACAGGGCCACGCCGGGCGTGGCGCAGAACAGGCCCAGATTGACACCGGACACCGCGAAGCGCGCGACATCGGCCGCCACCGCCAGGTCGCACATCGCCACCAGCTGGCAGCCTGCCGCCGTGGCGATCCCTTGCACGCGCGCGATCACAGGCTGCGGCATCTTCTGCATCGCCATCATCATGCGGGTGCAGCGATCGAACAGGCGCCGATAGTAGTCGTGCGACGGGCTGGCGCGCATCTCGCGCAAGTCGTGACCGGCGCAAAAAGCGCGGCCGGCCGCGGCCAGCACCACCACCCTGACCGACGCATCGGCGCCGGCGTGGGCAAACGCGGCGGACAGCGCATCGAGCAAGTCCTCGGACAAGGCGTTGAACGCGTCGGGGCGGTTCATCGTCAGGCGCAGCACGCCCGGCGCGTCCAGGCTTTCGCTCACCAGCGGCGTCGCGGCGCGGTTATCGGTCTCAGCCATCAACGGCCTCCTATCGTTCGAGCAGCACCTTGAGGTGCGCGTACACGCTGCGGCTTAGCGCGCTCAGGTTGTAGCCGCCCTCCAGGCAACTGACGATGCGTCCCTTCGCATGCGCGCGGGCCACATCGACCAGTTGGGCCGTGATCCAGGCGTAGTCCTGCTCGACCAGCCCCATCTGCCCGAGGTCGTCCTCGCGATGGGCGTCGAAGCCGGCCGAGATAAACAGCATCTGCGGCTTGAACTCGTTCAGGCGCGGCAGCCAGATCGTTTCCACCACTTCGCGCACCGCCATGCCGTTGGAATACGCCGGCAGCGGGATGTTCGACATATTGGCGGCGATATGCTCGGTGCCGCTGTAGGGGTAGAACGGGTGCTGGAAAAAGCTGCACATCAGGACGCTGGCATCGCCACGGAAGGCCGCCTCGGTGCCATTGCCATGGTGGACGTCGAAATCGACGATGGCCACCCGTTCCAGCCCGTGCGCGGCCAGCGCGTGACGCGCGGCGATGGCCACGTTGTTGTAGAAGCAGAAGCCCATGGCCCGGTCCGTCTCGGCATGGTGGCCGGGCGGGCGCACGCAGCAAAACGCATTCTCGACCTCGCCGGCCATCACCGCATCGGTGGCAGCCACCGCGGCGCCAGCCGCGTGGGTGGCGGCGGCCAGCGTGTGCGGGTTCATCAGCGTATCGGGATCGATCGGGTGGTAGCCGCTGGCGGGACTGGCCGCGGCCAGCGAGGCGATGTACTGCGGGCGATGCACGCGCCCGATCTGCTCGGCAGTCGCCGCAGGCGCCTCGCGCCGGTCGAGCAGGCCGTCCATGCCATGCGAAATCAGGTGGTCTTCGATGGCCTGGAGGCGCTCCGGGCATTCCGGATGAAAAGGCCCCATCTCATGCAGCAGGAACTCGGGATGCGTGTAATAGCCTGTGGGCATGATGTCTTATGGCTTTATTCGTGGTCTCCATTCGTTACGTTAGCACATGCCACGCCGGCCACCCAGCGGGGTGCCGCGCGGGCACCATCCGCTATACTCGCAGCGACTTGAAAAGGACACCATGACCGACACCCGGAGCTCCCTGCGCCGCCCGCTACTGGGCGCCGTACTTTCCGCTGCCGCATTGAGCTTGTGCGGCGTCTCCCCCGCCCTGCTTGCCGCCGGCAAGCGCCGCGTGAGCGTGCGCGAAGAAGAGATCGAGCCGGGCCGCTATCGTGACAATCCCAAGAGCCGCGCCTTTATCGACGAGATGGTGGCGCGCAACGGCTTCGCGCGCGCCGAGCTGGAAGCCTGGTTCGGCCAGGTCGTGTATTCCTCCACGGTAGTGCGGCTGATCATGCCGCCCGCCACGCCGGGACGCAAAAGCTGGCGCACCTACCGCTCGCGCTTTATCGAGCCAATCCGCATCAACGCAGGCGTGCGCTTCTGGCAGCAGAATCGCGATGCGCTGCGCCGCGCCGAGGCCGAGTTCGGCGTGCCGGCCTCGGTGATCGTCGGCATCATTGGCGTCGAGACCATCTATGGCCGCGACATGGGCACCTTCCGGGTGATCGACTCGCTCTCCACGCTGGCCTTCGACTATCCCGACGTACCGAACCAGGAAGCACGCACGACGCTGTTCCGCAACCAGCTGGCCGACTTCCTGCTGTGGTGCCGCGACACCAATACCGATGTGTTCTCGGTGCTGGGCTCCTTCGCCGGTGCCGTGGGGATTCCGCAGTTCATGCCGACCAGCTTGCGCGAGTACGCCATCGACTACGACGGCGATGGCCATATCGACCTGCGCAGCAGCGCCACGGACGCGATCGGGAGCGTGGCGCGCTTCCTGCAATTGCACGGCTGGGAACCGGGCCGCCCGGTGGTCTGGCGCATTGCCACCGACGAGGGCAGCCGCGGCATCGCCGCCGCCGCTGCGGATGGCGAGCCATGGCCCACCCACACGCTCAACCAGTTGCTCAAGGCCGGCCTGCGGGTGGACGAGCCGATCGACCTGGCGCGCGAAGGCGAAACCGGCGTGCTGGTGGTCGACCTGCCCACGCCGAGCGAAACCACCGACTACATGCTCGGCCTGCGCAATTTCTATGTGCTGACGCGCTACAACCGCAGCTTCTTTTACGCGCTGGCGGTGTACCAGTTGGGCGAGGCGGTCAAGGCGGCAATGGGCTGACCTTTCCCCCGGCTGTGCCAGAAGCGAAAAACCCCGCGAGATTCGCGGGGCGGGGGGGCGAAGCGCCCTCTCCTAGTTGTGATGCCTGCAGGCAATCACAGTGAAGACACCTTTGTCCACGATGTAGACAAGGCGATCCACCTTTGTAATGCGCCTGGACCAGAACCCTGTCAGGTCACCCTTCAAGGGCTCCGGCTTGCCGGTCCCATTGAAGGGGTCCAGGCAAATCTCCTCAACCAGCCGGTTGATTTCATCGAGGATGTCCCGGTCCGTCTTCTGCCAGTGCAGGTAGTCGTCCCACCCATTGGCGGTCCAGGCCAGCTTGCACTTATTTACTGCGGCGGCCTTGTTTTCGGCCGTCTTCTTGTTGCGTTGAGTCATCTTTTAGTAAGTCCTTGGTGAAGGTCTTACCAGCTCGAAACTCGGCAATGGACGCGCGCAGTCGTTCGGCATTCTTGAGTGACCCCAACAGATGCAACGTTTCCTGCATGCTGTTGTAGTCGTCCAGCGAAATCATCACGACGTGCTCGCCGCGCTGTCGAGTAATCACAGTCGGCTCATGGTCCTTGCAGACCGTGTCCAATGCCTGCTTGAAGCTGGCTCGCGCCTCGCTAAAAGTCAGGATGTTCATCGCGTCTTCCTTCTTACACGCACCTTGGCCAGCGTGCGCTTCTGTACTTAGGCCGGAAACACCCCGGTCGAAAGATAGCGGTCGCCGCGATCGCACACCACGAACACGATGGTGGCGTTCTCCACTTCCTCGGCGATGCGCAGCGCCACGCACAGCGCACCAGCAGCCGAAATCCCGCAGAAGATGCCTTCTTCACGTGCCATGCGGCGCGCCATATGCTCGGCATCGCCCTGGCCCACCGGCTCGGTGCGGTCGATGTACTTCGCATCGTAGATCTTCGGCATGTACGCCTCGGGCCACTTGCGGATACCGGGGATGCGGGAGCCCTCGGCCGGTTGCGCGCCGACGATCTGCACTGCGGCGCTCTGTTCCTTGAGGTAGCGCGATACGCCGGTAATGGTGCCGGTGGTGCCCATGGCGGATACGAAGTGCGTGATGCGTCCTTCGGTATCGCGCCAGATCTCCGGACCGGTGGTCTCGTAATGGGACAGCGGATTGTCGGGGTTGGCGAACTGGTCGAGGATCACGCCGCGTCCGTCGCGCTCCATGGAATCGGCGAGGTCCCGCGCGTATTCCATGCCGCCCTTGACCGGCGTCAGGATGATCTCCGCGCCATAGGCGGCCATGCTCTGGCGCCGCTCCATGCTCAGGTCTTCCGGCATGATCAGCACCATCTTGTAGCCGCGAATGGCGGCTGCCATGGCCAGCGCGATGCCGGTATTGCCCGAGGTGGCTTCGATCAGCGTGTCGCCCGGCTTGATGCGCCCGCGCGACTCCGCGCGGGCAATCATCGACACCGCCGGCCGGTCCTTGACCGAGCCCGCCGGGTTGTTGCCCTCGAGCTTGCCGAGGATCACGTTGCCGCGCGGGGCGCCGGCGGCGCCGGGGATGCGCTGCAGTTGGACCAGCGGCGTATTGCCGATGGTGTCTTCAATCGTCTTGTAGGCCATGGTGAGCGGGATTCCAATGTCGGCGGACATTGTAATCCAGTCCCAAAACCCGCGTTGCCGGCGCGGCGCGTCAGGCCTGCGCCTCGGCTTCGTTCTTGCTGTTGCCCAGCAGGTGATAGAGCAGGATGGCGCCGAAGGTGGCGGTACCGATGCCGCCCAACGTCATGCCGCCCAGCTTCAGGGTCAGGTCGCCAGCCGCCACGGTCAGCGTGGCGCCGACCGTGATCAGGTTGCGCGAATTGGAGAAGTCGACCTTGTTCTGGACCCAGATGCGCCCCGCGGTGGCGGCGATCAGGCCGAACACGACAATGGTCAGCCCGCCGATCACCGGCCCCGGGATGGTCAGGATCAGCGCCCCGAACTTGGGCGAGAAGCCCAGCACCAGCGCCACCACGGCCGCCACCACGAAAATCAGCGTGGAGTAGATCTTGGTCACGGCCATCACGCCCATGTTCTCGGCATAGGTGGTCACGCCCGTGCCGCCGCCGCCCGCGGAGATGATGGTGGCGATGCCGTCGCCGATAAAGGCGCGGCCGATATACGGGTCGAGATTGCGGCCGGTCATCACGCTGATGGCCTTGATATGCCCGAGGTTTTCCGCCACCAGCACGATGGCCACCGGCGCGATCAGCAGCATGGCGCTGGCATGGAACACCGGCGACGCGAAGGCCGGCATGCCGAGCCAGCTGGCAGCGGCCACGCCGGAGAAATCGATGCCCTTGCCCATGCCCAGCCCGTTTGCGCAGATGTAGTACAGCACGTAGCCGAACAGGCCGCCCACCAGCACCGGCAGCCGGCGCAGCATGCCTGGCGCATGCACTGCCACCGTGCCTACGGCCAGCACGGTGGCCAGTCCCACCCAGGTGTCCAGCGAGGCGCCGCTCACGGCCTTGACCGCCACCGGCGCCAGGTTCAGGCCGATGGCCGCGACGATGGCACCCGTCACCACCGGCGGCATCAGGCGCTCGACCCAGCGGTATCCCACCGCCTGCACCACCAGCCCGATCAGCAGGTAGAGCGCGCCGGCCGCGATGATGCCGCCCAGGGCCACCGGGATATTGGGATTGGGGCCGCTGCCGGCATAGCCGGTCGCGGCAATCACCACGGCGATAAAGGCAAAGCTGGAGCCCAGGTAGCTGGGCACCCTGCCGCGCACGCACAGGAAGAAGATCAGCGTGCCGATACCCGAAAACAGGATGGCGATATTGGGGTTGAAACCCATCAGGATCGGCGCGATCGCGGTCGAGCCGAACATCGCCACCACGTGCTGGATCCCCGCCAGGAGCGTCTGGCCGGCCGGCAGACGCTCATCGGGCGCGATCACGCCGTGGGTCTTCAGCCGCCACTTGGGCAGGAATCCCGCGTCCTCGTTATTTCCCATTGTCCAGTTCCCTTTTTTTGGCCAGTCGGCCGCGTACGCGGGCAGGTCCGGCTCGATTTGGATTATGTTGGCCTCGCAGCCGGCTCGGGCCGCGGCGGCGTCCGCATGATACCGCGCGACTGCAGTCGTGCGAAGCTACGCGAAACTGGCACGAGCCATACCGGCTTCCGGTGTTCGTACTGGTGCATGGGTCGCAAAAAGCCCCGGGCTCGGCCGGGGCTTCGCTGCACCATGGCTGCGATGCATGGATGCGGGCGTCCCGAATCGGCACGCCCGCTACCGCCTTAGCGGGCGGCCTTGACCGGCGGTTTCTCCGCCTTGACGTCGGTCCTGGCCGTGGCCGCCGCGGCTTTCGGCGCGGCGGCTTTCGGCGCGGCGGCGCCGCCCGCGCCGATGGTCATGCCGGCCTCCTGCAAGCGCGTGACCGATTTCTGCCCGAGGCCCTTGACGCGATCGGCGAGATCCGCGGCATCCTTGAAGGGCCCGCCCCTGCCCCGCTCGGCGATGATGGTGCTGGCCGTGGCCGGCCCGATGCCCTTGAGCGAAACCAGCGCGGCTTCGTCGGCGGCGTTCACATCGACTGCGGCAAGTGCCGCGCCCGACAGCGAGAACCATACGGCAGCCGCCAGCAGGACCTGCTTCGAAGCCATCAGAGTTTGCTTGAACATGGGAGTTTCTCCTATCCGTTTATGAAGATTGCCCGGCCCGGACTGGACGAGGCAACACGGAGGATAGGAGCGCCTGCCCGGCTTGGCGCGTCCTGCAACAAAAGTTCACCTCAACGCTACCGAGGTGTTTCCGTCGCAGGTGGAAAACGGGCAGAAAACGGGCAGAAAGCGTGCGCGCGGTCAGCGGCCTCAGGCCTTGTGCCCCAGCAGCCAGCGGCAATAGCGCGACACGCCTTCTTCCACCGTATAGAACGGCGCCTTGTACCCGGCGCCGCGCAGGCGCGAGACATCGGATTGCGTGTAGCACTGGTATTTGCCACGCAGCGCGTCGGGGAACTTGATGTATTCCACCAGGCCTTCCTGCACCATCTCGTCGAGCGTCAGGCCGGGACGGCCGTCGGCTTCGCGCAGCGTGTTGACCACGGCTGCCGCGATGTCGTTGAAGGGTTGCGCTCGGCCGGTACCCAGGTTGAAGATGCCCGATTTCTCGGGGTGCTCCAGGAAGAACAGGTTGACCTTGACCACGTCTTCCACCGAGATGAAGTCGCGGGTATGGCCGCCCGGCGCGTAGCCGCCGTACTCGCCGAACAGCTTCACCGTGCCGTCGGCGCGGAACTGGTTGAAGTTGTGGAACGCCACCGAGGCCATGCGCCCCTTGTGCGCTTCGCGCGGGCCGTAGACATTGAAGTAGCGAAAGCCCACGATTTGCGACAGCGCGGACGGCAGCGTGCGGCGCACCACCTGGTCGAACAGGAACTTGGAGTAGCCGTAGACGTTCAGCGGCTTCTCGTGTTCGCGCTCTTCCTTGAACACCTGCGACGCGCCGTAGGTCGCCGCCGACGAGGCGTAGAGGAATTGCGCGCCCTGTTCCAGGCAGGCATCCATCAGCGCCCTGGTGTAGCGGAAGTTGTTCTCCATCATGTAGCGGCCGTCGGTCTCCATGGTGTCCGAGCAGGCCCCTTCATGGAAAACCGCGCGCACCTTGCCGAACTCTCCGCGCGCGAATCGCTCGAGAAACTCGCTCTTGTCGAGGTAGTCGCGGATCTCGCAGTCGACGAGATTGTGGAACTTGTCAGCGCGCGTCAGGTTGTCCACGGCGACGATATTGTCCTCGCCGCGTTCGTTCAGGCCCTTGACGAGGTTGCTGCCGATAAAGCCGGCAGCGCCGGTAACGATGATGGTCATGGTCGTGTGGGCTCGATCGAGCCAAATGACAGCAAAGACGACGAAGACAGCACAGTCATTGCGCCGGCGTGCCGAACAGTTCAGGATAGGTGACGACCGCGGTGCCCAGCTTGCCAACCACGATGCTGCCGGCGCGATTGGCGTGCTGCACGGCTTCCTTGAGTGCCACGCCCGCCCCCAGCATCGTCGCCAGCGTGGCGATCACGGTATCGCCGGCGCCGGACACGTCATAGACTTCGCGCGCCTGCGCCGAAACGTGCAATACCTCCGCCTCGGTATAGAGCGTCATGCCTTCTTCCGAACGCGTCAGCAGCAGCGCTTCGAGTTGCAGCGCGCGCCGCAGGTTCTGCGCCCGGATGGTGAGATCGGACTCGGTCTTCCAGGCCCCCACCACATGACGCATTTCGGCACGATTGGGGGTGATCAGCGTGGCGCCGCGATAGCGCGAATAGTCATCGCCCTTGGGGTCGACCAGTACCATGCAGCCCGCCGCGCGGCCCGCCTCGACCATGCGGCCCACATGGGCCAGTCCGCCCTTGCCGTAGTCGGATAGCACCAGCACCTTGTACTCCTTGACCAAGGCCTGGAAACGGTCCAGCACGGAGGCCAGCACTTCGTGCGCCGGGGCGTTCTCGAAATCGACCCGCAGCAACTGCTGCTGGTGCGCCACCACGCGCAGCTTGATGGTGGTGTTGACGCTGGCGTCGCGCAGCAGGTACGGCTGCACGTGGCTGGCGTTGAGCAGCGTCTCCAGGGTGCGGCCGGGCTCGTCGTCGCCGACCACGCCCAGCATGCCGACCTGGGCGCCCAGCGCGGCGGCATTGCGCGCCACGTTGGCGGCGCCGCCCAGGCGTTCGTCGCTGCGCTTGACCTGCACGACCGGCACCGGCGCCTCCGGGGAGATGCGCTCGACATCGCCGAACCAATAGCGGTCGAGCATCATGTCGCCCGCCACCAGGATGCGCGATTGATTGATCTGTTGCTGCGGAATATGGTTCTTGCTCATGGACATCCTTGGCGACACTGCCCGGTCCGTCAGCCGGGGCGTTGGCTTTTCGTTCCCGTTGGGTTGCGTTTCAGCGCGTCGTGGTCGGCCGCCCGATCGCGTGGTATTCGATGCCTGCTTCCTGCATGGCCTCGGGCTCGTACAGATTGCGTCCGTCGAAGATAACGGGTGCCTTCAGGCGGCGCTTGATCTGGTTGAAATCCGGGCTGCGGAACACTTTCCATTCGGTGACGATGACCAGGGCATCGGCGCCGTCAAGCGTATCCATCTGCGCGTCGCTGAAATGCACGCGCGCAAAGCCGCCTTCGATATCGGCGAGGTCGGATTCCATGGCACGCCGGGCCTCGGCCATCGAGATAGGGTCATGCACGCGCAACGCGGCGCCGCGCGATATCAGCGCGCATGCCAGCACCCGCGACGGCGCTTCGCGCATGTCGTCGGTATTGGGCTTGAATGCCAGCCCCCAGATCGCAAAGGTACGGCCGGAGAGATCCTGGCCAAAGCGCCGTACGATCTTGTCGGCCAGCACCTGCTTTTGCGCATCGTTGACCGCTTCCACCGCTTCGAGCACGCGCATGGGCTTGCCGTGCGCGCTGGCGGTGCGCATGAGTGCCTGCACATCCTTGGGAAAACACGAGCCGCCGTAGCCCGCACCGGCATACAGGAAGCTATAGCCGATGCGCGGATCGGAACCGATGCCCATGCGGACCAGTTCGATGTCGGCGCCGACCTCGTCCGCCAGGTTCGCCAGCTCGTTCATGAACGAGATCCGGGTGGCCAGCATCGAGTTGGCCGCGTACTTGGTGAACTCGGCCGAGCGCACATCCATATGGAAGGTGCGCTCGTGGTTGCGGTTAAAGGGCGCGTAAAGCTGGCGCATGATCGCCTTGGCATGGCGGCCCGCCACGTCGGCATTGCAGCCCAGCACGATGCGGTCGGGACGCATGAAGTCCTCCACCGCGGCGCCTTCCTTCAGGAACTCGGGATTCGATACCACCGAGAACTGCAGGTCTTCGAGCCCGCGCGCGGCAAGTTCTGCTCGAATGGCTTCGGCGACGCGGTCGCCGGTGCCGACCGGCACGGTCGATTTGTCCACCACCACCTTGAAGCCCGTCATATGCCGGCCGATATTGCGGGCAGCCGCCAGCACATATTGCAAGTCGGCGGAGCCGTCCTCGTCGGGCGGCGTGCCGACCGCGATGAACTGCACGTCGGCGTGTTCCACGCTGGCCGCCACATCGGTGGAAAAGGTCAGCCGCCCAGCCTCGCGATTGCGCAGGATCAGTTCCTTGAGGCCCGGTTCGTAGATCGGCACCCCGCCTGCGTTGAGTAGCGCGATCTTGCCTTCGTCGACGTCCAGGCAAAACACATCGTTGCCCAGTTCGGCCAGGCAGGCCCCGGTCACTAGACCGACGTAGCCGCTGCCGATGATGGTGACTTTCATAACTTGTACTCCAGATAGGGATTGGCAAGCGACGCGACAGCGTCAGCCGAGTGTCTCGGTACGGCGAGGCGCGTAAGTTTCCCAGCGGTTGCAGCCGGGGCACTGCCAATAGAACAATCGCGCGCGGAAACCGCATTCGCGGCAGGTATAGCGCGCCAGGTTGCGCGTACGATTCTGCAGCAAATCGCGAATCGCCGACACCTCCTGCTCCTGTTCGATAGCGTGGGCGGTCGCCTGGGGCACCTGCACCACGGCGGCGCCTGCCGCTGCCACCGCGCTCGCCTCGCCCATGGCCGCACCGGCTGCGGCCACTTCGGCAGCCTGCGCCTCGAAATATTTGGTCAGCGCCTGCAATGACGGCTGCCGGCGCACTTGCTCGCGCATCAACGCGGCGGCTGCGTGCGCGCCATGCAGTTCAAGTTCGGCGCGATAGGCAATATCCAGCAACTCGGCGGCCAGATTGGTCTTGAGCAGGCCGCGCAGCCATTCCACCGCCCGCCCGTCGTCGCCGAGCTGGCGATACGCCTTGACGACGCGATCGGCCACCAGCGGCAGGTAGGCAGCATCCTGCCGCTCGATACCGAGCCAGTGGCCAAGCGCGCCTGGTGCGTCGCCCGCCACCATGGCCACATCGCCCAGCAGCATCGGCGCGCGCACATTGGCCGGATTCTCCCTGACCGCCTGCTGCAGCCAGCCGACCGCTTCCTCGGGCTGCTTGCGCTGCAGCGCATCCTGCGCCAGTTCGCAGCAGAACTGCGCGATCTGCACACTGTAGTCCTTTTGCTCCAGCGGCTGGAGTTCGCGTGCGGCCTCGATGGCTTTCTTCCACTCCTTCTCGACTTCGTAGAGTTCCAGCAGCACATGCTTGGCCGGCGCCGCATAGGGGCCGGACATCAACCGCCGCAGCGATTCCTCGGCGCGGTCAAGCAGGCCGGCACGCAGGAAGTCCTGGCCCAGTTCGAAGAGCGCGTGCTCGCGTTCGGCGTCGGGAAGATCCTCGCGGCTGGCCAGGTTCTGGTGCACGCGAATGGCGCGTTCGGTTTCGCCGCGCCGGCGGAACAGGGCGCCGAGCGCAAAGTGCAGCTCGGTGGTCTCGGGGTCGAGCCGCGCCACCTCGATAAACGCATCGATGGCTTGGTCGGGCTGCTCGTTGAGCAGGAAGTTCAGCCCCTTGAAATAGGAGCGCGGCAGCGCACCCTGTTCGCTCATGAGCTGGCGCGCATCGAAGCGCGCAGCCATCCAGCCGAGGCCGAAAATGAGCGGCAGCGCGAGCAGCCACCAGGTTTCAAAAATCATTGGTCAAACTTTCGGGCCAGCTACGTTGTAAGGAATGCCTGAACCCGCCTGCGGTTCACGGGCACTTTCCGCGGCCTGGCTGCGCGCTTCGACGAGCGCGCGCCGCAGCCGGTTCGCCTCCATGCGCTGGCGCATCAGCGCCGGCGCGACCGCCGCCAGCGCAGCCACGATGCCCAGCCCGAAAGCGGCCAGCAGGATCAGGATCAGCGGCGCTCGCCAGACGGCATCGAAGAACAGATGCAGGGACGCATCGGCGGTATTGCGCAGTGCCAGCACGAACAGCAGCGCGAACAGGACAATGCGGACGATCCAGGCGACAAATTTCATGCGGGCTTCATGCGGAAGATGGAGTGGTTCGAACCCCGGCAACGTGAATGCCGGCGGATGATGCCCCTCGGCGGATTCCCGGCATTGTAGCGGAATCGTCTCGTACTAACCTCGTACTTACGGTAACGGCTTGTATGCCGCCAAGCTGCTGGAGTCATAAAAAAAGCGCCCCGATCAGGGGCGCTTTTTCGGCTATCCAGTCGCATTACGAGCCAGATACAGCGATTCAGGGACGGGCCAGTTTCAGTCCGCCCTCGTCATGCAGGGCACTGCCGGCAACAACCGCCGGCTTTGCCTGGGCAGGCGCGTTCGCATGCGCCGCACCGGGCGCAGCGCCATGGCCATTGCCGTTGGCGTTGCCATTGACACTGCCATTGCCGTTCCCATTGCCAGCATGACCGCCGTTGGCAAGGGCTCCGGCACCGCCGCCGCTACCTGCCTGCGGGAGCGCGGGACTGCGATCGACTCGTTCACGCAACTCCTTGCCCGCCTTGAAGTGCGGCACCCGTTTCTCGGGCACCAGCACTCTTTCGCCGGACTTGGGATTGCGTCCTACGCGCGGCGGACGCCGGTTCAGGCCAAAACTGCCGAATCCGCGAATCTCGATGCGATGACCATCGGCCAGCGCTTCGGCCATCGCATCGAGGATCGTCTTCACCGAGATGTCCGCATCCCGCAGCAACAACTGCGGGAACCGGGCAGCCAGTTTTTCGACAAGCTCGGACTTGGTCATAGGCATCCGCTAGCAGGCGTAAGAACCGATGCTTACTGGTTGTCCTGACCGAGCTTGGCCTTCAGCAGCGCGCCCAGGTTGGTCGTGCCAGCCGTGCCGGTGTCAGCCGCGAACTTTTGCATCGCTTCTTGCTGCTCGACGTTGTCCTTGGCCTTGATCGACAGGTTGATGTTGCGCGACTTGCGGTCGACGTTCACCACCAGGGCGGTGATTTGTTCGCCTTCCTTCAGCACGTTGCGAGCATCTTCCACGCGGTCAGCCGAGATTTCGGATGCACGCAGGTAGCCTTCGACGTCGTCAGCCAGTTGCACGACAGCGCCCTTGGCATCAACAGTCTTGATCGTGCCGTTGACCAGGGAACCCTTGTCGTTGGCCGAGATGAAGTTGTTGAACGGGTCGCCCGACAGCTGCTTGATACCCAGCGAGATGCGTTCCTTGTCGACGTCGATGCCCAGAACCACGGCTTCCACTTCGTCGCCCTTCTTGTACTTGCGCACGGCTTCTTCGCCGGTTTCCTGCCAGGACAGGTCGGACAGGTGCACCAGGCCGTCGATGCCGCCGGGCAGGCCGATGAACACGCCGAAGTCGGTGATCGACTTGATCTGGCCGCCCAGCTTGTCGCCCTTCTTGTGGTTACGGCTGAAATCGTCCCACGGATTGGCCTTGCACTGCTTCATGCCCAGGCTGATACGACGCTTGTCTTCGTCGATATCCAGAACCATGACTTCGACTTCGTCGCCCAGCTGGACAACCTTCGACGGGGCCACGTTCTTGTTGGTCCAGTCCATTTCGGAAACGTGGACCAGGCCTTCGATGCCGGCTTCGATTTCAACGAACGCGCCGTAGTCGGTCAGGTTGGTCACCTTGCCGAACAGGCGGGTGCTTTGCGGGTAGCGGCGCGAGATGCCGACCCACGGATCTTCGCCCAGCTGCTTCACGCCCAGCGAGACGCGGTTCTTTTCCTGGTCGAACTTGAGGATCTTGGCGGTGATTTCCTGGCCAACCGACAGCACTTCACTCGGGTGACGCACACGACGCCATGCCAGGTCGGTGATGTGCAGCAGGCCGTCGATGCCGCCCAGGTCCACGAATGCGCCGTAGTCCGTGATGTTCTTGACGATACCGTTGACGATGGCGCCTTCCTTCAGGGTTTCCATCAGCTTCTGGCGCTCTTCGCCCAGGGTCGCTTCCACAACGGCGCGGCGCGACAGCACCACGTTGTTGCGCTTGCGGTCCAGCTTGATGACCTTGAATTCCAGGGTCTTGCCTTCGTACGGCGTGGTGTCCTTGATCGGACGCACGTCGACCAGCGAGCCCGGCAGGAACGCGCGGATGCCGTTGACCATGACGGTCAGGCCGCCCTTGACCTTGCCCGTGACCGTGCCCGAGATGATTTCGCCGTCTTCCAGCGCCTTCTCGAGGTTCAGCCACGATGCCAGGCGCTTGGCCTTGTCGCGGGACAGGATGGTGTCGCCATAGCCGTTCTCGAGCGCGTCGATGGCCACGGAGACGTAGTCGCCGGCCTGCACTTCGAGTTCGCCCTGGTCGTTCAGGAACTCCTCCACCGGCACAAAGGCTTCCGATTTGAGGCCGGCGTTGACAACCACGAAATTGTGGTCGATGCGCACGACTTCAGCGGAAATCACTTCGCCAGCCTTCATATTGGAGCGGGCGACGGATTCCTCGAACAGTGCGGCAAAGGATTCGTTAGTTTGCAGGTCGGACATAAACTTGAGTATCAATCCGCAGTACTCGGGCCGGCGCGAGGATCGCGCTCAGTCTGCACCGGGCAGCGGGGTCAGGTTGAACAACACCGGCAGGTCTGCGCTTGCAGGCACTGCCGGCACTTCGGTGTCGAAGCGGCTGGGGCGCGGGTCAGGAACCCGGCGCGCCGTACCACTGCAGCACCTGCGCCACCGCCTGATCCACCGTCATGTCGGAGGTATCGAGCAAGTGCGCATCCTGTGCGGGACGCAGCGGCGCGGCCGTGCGGGTACGATCCCGCTGGTCGCGCGACTCAAGGTCCCGCAAAAGGTCTTCAATGTTAGCAGAAATTCCCTTATCAATCAATTGTTTATGGCGCCTGCGAGCGCGCGCTTCGACACTTGCGGTCAGGAATACCTTCAGACGGGCATCGGGAAAAATCACCGTGCCCATGTCACGGCCGTCGGCGACGAGGCCGGGAAGCTTGCGGAAACCGCGCTGCAGCGCCGTCAGGGCGTCGCGAACGGGCTGGTGGACGGCGATGGCGGAAGCCCGGTTGCCGGTGGCTTCCGCGCGGATGGCCAGGCTGACTTCCTCGCCGCTGAGCCAGACACGGTCGGGACCGAACTTGACATCGAGGCGGGCCGCCAGTTTCGCAAGCCCCTCCACGTCCTGCGCGCCAATGCCCATACGCTCGCTGGCGAGCGCGACCAGGCGGTACAGCGCACCGCTATCCAGCAGATGGAAGCTGAGTGCGTCTGCCGTCTTGTGCGCTACGGTGCCCTTGCCGGAAGCGGTGGGCCCGTCGATTGTGATGACGTCGACGATTGTCATTGCCTATTGAAACAGAACAAAATATTGACTTCTTAAATCAATTGGGAATCATTACCATGCTTCACATGGCGGGTGGTCAGGCAAATGGCGAACGCCCGGGCAGTCAAAGCAACATCTCCGCGCGGCGGCTACCATGGCCAAGACCCTGTCGTTCGGCAACATGCGCATTGGCACAGCCTTTGGCATCACTTACGCGCTGACAGACAATCTGGCAACCTGGCTGTCAGCGGCGCCGTGACCCTCATCGAGCCGGCAATCAACAATCAATACTGTGACGCATTACCGCTTCGACCGCTACTGGGACAGGCACGAACGCCGCGACGCGGCAGCGCTTGGCGCTGGCAATGTGATCAGCGCACCACCGCGCCAAACGCCTCGAAATAGTCCGGGAACGTCTTGGCCACGCAGCCAGGCTCGTTGATGCGCACCGGCAGCGGGCCGAAGGCAGCCAGCGAGAAACACATGGCCATGCGGTGATCGTCGTAGGTGTCGATGCCGGCTGCCGGGGTCTTCCAGTCGGCTTGGGCCGGTGGCGTCACCTTCAGGTAATCCGCGCCCTCCTCCACCTCGACCCCGAGCTTGCGCAGCTCCGTGGCCATGGCGCTGATGCGGTCGGTCTCCTTGACCCGCCAGCTCGCGATATTGGTCAGCGTGGTGGGCCCTTCGGCGAACAGCGCCGCCACCGCCAGCGTCATGGCAGCGTCCGGGATATGGTTGCAATCCAGCTCGATGCCTTGCAGGCGGCCATCGTCGCGCCCGGTACCGCGCACCTCGATCCAGTTGGCGCCGGCCATCACATTGGCGCCCATGCGGTTGAGCGCCTCGGCGAACTTGACGTCGCCCTGGATGCTCGACATGCCCACCCCCTCCACCCGCAACGGACCGCCGCCGATTGCGCCGGCTGCCAGGAAGTAGGAGGCCGACGATGCATCGCCCTCGACGAAGATCTCCCCGGGCGAACGATAGGCCGCACGCGCGGGCAAGATGAAACGCGACCAGCCTTCGCGCCTGGCCTCGATGCCAAAGCGCGCGAGCAGGTTCAACGTGATCTCGACGTAAGGCTTGGAGATCAATTCCCCGACGACTTCGATCTCGATGGTGTCGCCCGGCGCATCGGCCAGCGGCAGGGTCATCAGCAACGCCGTCAGGAACTGGCTGGAAACGTCGCCGCGCACGCGGATCGGCGCATCGATGCGAATCTGCGCCGGCGAAATCTGCAAAGGCGGATAGCCCTCGGTACCGAGGTAGTCGACGCGGGCGCCGATCTGCCGCAGGCCGTCGACCAGATCGCCGATCGGCCGCTCGTGCATGCGGGGCACGCCCGAGAGCTTGTAGCTGCCGCCCTGCAGCGCCAGCGCCGCGGTGAGCGGGCGAATGGCGGTGCCGGCATTGCCCATGAACAATTCTGCGGACTTGTTCGGGAAGTTGCCGCCCACGCCGCGCACCACGCAAGCGCCATTGTCCTGACGCCATTCCACGCCCAGGGTGCGCAGTGCCTGCAGCATCACACGGGTATCGTCTGAGTCGAGCAGGTCACAGACGCGGGTCTCGCCCTGCGCCAGTGCCGCCAGCAACAGTACGCGGTTGGAGATGCTCTTCGAACCCGGCAGGCGAACCGTGCCCGAGGCGCTGGTGAAGGGACCGAGCGTGAGATGTTCCATGGTTTGCATGCTAGTTGGCCGGCTGCGCTTTATGAAGGGCGCGCCGCTCCGTTAGTGGCTTTATGGTTTAAGACTTCGCGACGTCGGCGTTCAGGGCTCGACATTGACGGCGGGCGCGCGCTGCGCGCCCCATTGCTGGCGTGCCTGGCTGGCGCGCTGGAAGATGCGCTCCAGCCCCTCGCCGTTGCTGTTTTCAATCAGCGTCTTCAGGTGCGCCAACATCGCCTGGTAAGTGGTCAGCTCGCTCAGCAGCGCCTCCCGGTTGCCGACGCAGATATCGCGCCACATCTCCGGCGAGGACGCCGCGATACGGGTGAAATCGCGAAAGCCGCCGCCGGCAAAATCGAGCTTGAGCGCGGCATCCTCGGCATTGGCCACCTGGGCCACCAGCGCGTAGGACAGCACATGCGGCAAATGGCTGACCGCAGCGAACACGGCATCGTGCTGCACGGCGGACATCACATGGCAATCCGCGCCGGCGGTTTCCCACATGGCTCGCACGGCGGCCACATCGATGCGGGCGTTCTCCTGCAGCGGGCACAGCACCACCTTCTTGCCGGCATAGAGGTCGTCCAGCGCGGCTTCCACGCCGTTCAGTTCGCGGCCCGCGATGGGATGGGCCGGCACGAACTGCGCCGCCTTGTCGCCCAGCGCGGTCTTGGCCGCCATGATGACGTCGGACTTGGTACTGCCGGCATCGGTGACGATGGTGGATAGCTCCAGATGCGGCTCAAGTGCATGGAGCAGCGCAAAGGTCTGCGCCACCGGCGCGCACAGCACGATGACGCTGGCGCCCCTGGCGGCGTCTTCCAGCGTCGCGGCCTCGTCGATCACGCCGAGCTTGAGGGCGCGCTCCATCGAGGCTTGCGAGCGGCCCACGCCGACCACCGTGCCGACCGCCCCCGCGCGCTTGAGCGCGAGCGCCAGCGAGCCGCCGATCAGGCCGACTCCGACAATAACGACACGGGAAAAATAGGGGACGGACGCAGGAACGGTCACGGGGATACGCAGCCAGGCAAGGAAGTTCGGGAATCCGGCATTGTATCGTCTCCGCCGGGCCACGGCGCCGCCAATTGCGGCGGCGCGGGCCGGCACGGACGGGGCACTTACTTGAGCGCCTTCTCCAGCGCGGCGATGAACGCCGTGTTTTCCCCCGGCAGGCCTATGGTCACGCGCAGCCATTGCGGCAGGTTGTAGTTGCCCACCGGACGCACGATCACGCCCTGCTTGAGCAGCGCCAGGTTGACGCGCGCGCCGGCGCCATCGTCCTGGCCCACGCGCACCAGCACGAAGTTGCCCGAGGACGGTACGTACTGCAGGCCGAGCCGGTCGAAGGCCGCCACCAGTTGCGCCTTGCCGGCACGATTGAGTTCGGCGCTGCGCTTCAGGAAAGCCGTATCGCCCAGCGCCGCCACCGCCGCGGCCTGCGCCAGGGTGTTGACGTTGAACGGCTGGCGGATACGGTTCAGCAGGTCGGTCAGCGCCGACTGCGCGACCGCGTAGCCGATACGCAGGCCGGCCAGGCCGTAAGCCTTGGAGAAGGTGCGCGACACCAGCAGGTTCGGATACTTGCGGAGCCAGGCCACCGAATCGTACTGTTGCGCATCGTCCAGGTATTCGTTGTAAGCCTCGTCCAGCACCACCACGACATCGGCCGGCACCTTGGCCAGGAAGGCTTCGATCGCGGCCGCCGGCAGGAAGGTGCCGGTCGGATTGTTCGGGTTGGCGATAAAGATCAGGCGTGTATCCGGTGCGATGGCGGCGGCCATGGCGTCGAGGTCGTGGCCGTGGTCACGCGCCTTGACCTCGATCGCGCGCGCGCCGATTTCCTGCGTGGCCAGCGCGTACACGGCAAAGGCGTGCTCGGCGTAGATGATCGACTCGCCCGGCTTGACCAGCGCATGCGCGGCAAGCTCCAGGATATCGTTGCTGCCGTTGCCCAGCGTGAGCCAGTCGGCCGGCACGCCGAAACGGGCCGACAATACGGCCTTCAGTTCAAAGCCGTTGGAATCGGGGTAGCGGCCCAGGTCGGCCACGGCGGCGGCGATGGCCATCCTGGCCGATTCGGGCATGCCGAGCGGATTCTCGTTCGAGGCCAGCTTGACGATGGCGGACTCGTCCAGGCCGAACTCGCGCGCCACTTCGGAAATCGGCTTGCCCGCCAGGTATGGGGAGATCGCCCGCACATACGCCGGCCCGAACTGCTTGCCCTGCTCTGCCATATTGGCTCCTTGCTGATCGTTCTGCTTGGTTCCTGGTTCTTTTATCTGCTGGACGGGTACGAGCCCAGCACCTTGAAATAGGCCGCGTTACGGCGCAACTCTTCCAGCGCGCGCGCCACCGAAGCATCGTGCTGGTGGCCTTCCACGTCGACGTAGAAGTAGTACTCCCACGCGCCGCTGCGCGCCGGACGCGACTCGAAGCGGCACATCGACACGCCGTTGTCGGCCAGCGGCGCGAGCAACTGGTAGACCGCGCCGGCCTTGTTGGGCACCGACAGGATCATCGAGGTCTGGTCGCTGCCGGAGGGCTCGGTCTCATAGCGGCCGATCACCGCAAAACGCGTACGGTTATGCGGATCGTCCTGGATGTGCGTGCGCACGAGATGCAGGTGGTAGCGATTGGCCGCGGACTCGCCGGCGATGGCCGCCACCGTGGGATCCTCGCTGGCCATGCGGGCCGCTTCGGCGTTGCTCGAAACGGCCTGGCGCTCCAGATGCGGGTAGTTGGCGGTGAGCCAGTGCTGGCACTGCGCCAGTGCCTGCGCATGCGCGCGCACCACGGTCACGCCCTTCATGTCCGGCGACGAGGCCATCAGGTTGTGATGCACCTTCAGCGCGATTTCGCCGCTGATCTTCAGCGAGGTCTGCAGGAACAGGTCCAGCGTGCGCGACACCGCGCCCTCGGTGGAATTCTCCACCGGCACCACGCCGTACTCCACGGTGCCGGCTTCCACGGCGCGGAACACCTCGTCGATGCTCGGGCACGGCACGCCGCTCACCTCGTGGCCGAAGTGCGCGTACAGCGCCTGCTCGGAGAACGTGCCCGCGGGGCCGAGGAAGGCGACTTCCAGCGGTTTTTCCAGGCCGCGGCAGGCGGACATCACCTCGCGCCAGATCGCCGCCACGCTGTCGTCGAGCAGCGGGCCGGGATTGGCGCCCTGCACCTTGCGGATCACCTGCAGTTCGCGCTCCGGACGGAACACCGGTGCGCCGTACTTCTTCTTGACCTCCCCCACGTCGAGGGCGAGTTGCGCGCGGCGATTCAGCATCCCCAGCAGTTCGCGGTCCAGCTTGTCGATCTGCTCGCGCAGCGGTGTCAGTTCCACGCCCAGCGCTTTCTCGGCCGCGCCATTGTCGGGCTGCGCCCCCTCCTGCGCGATGTCTTTGTCTTGATTTGTCATTGTATGAATCCGCTATGCCCCTTCCTTGCGAAGGGGCCCTGGAATAAACCGAATCGGCACTGCGGCGGCCGCGCCTGGCAATGCCGCCAAACGAAGGATCGCGAAGGATCGCGAAGGATCAGGCCGCGGTTCGCTCGAATTCGCGCATGTAATCGATCAGGGCGGCGACGCCCTCGAGCGGCATGGCGTTGTAGAAGCTGGCGCGCATGCCGCCGACCGACTTGTGGCCCTTGAGCTGCACCAGGCCCTTGGTGCGCGCACCCGCCAGGAAGGCATCGTTGCGCGACTCATCGGCCAGGAAAAACGGGACGTTCATGCGCGAGCGGCAGCTCGGATCGATATCGTTGCGGTAGAACGCGCTCTGGTCCAGGAACTCGTAGAACGCGTGCGCCTTGGCGATATTGCGTTGTTCGATCGCGTCCACGCCGCCTTGCGCCTTGAGCCACTTGAAGACCAGTCCGGCGATGTAGATGGAATAGGTCGGCGGCGTGTTGTACATCGAGTCATGCTCGGCCACCATGCGCCAGTTGAACGCGGAGGGGCAAAGCGGATGCGCGTGGCCCAGCAGGTCTTCGCGCACGATCACGATGGTCAGGCCGGCCGGCCCGATATTCTTCTGCGCGCCGCCGTAGGCTACCTGCACGCGCGACCAGTCGACCGGACGCGACAGGATATGGCTGGAGACGTCGGCCACCACCACCGGCCCGCCATCGCGGTGCTGGCCGATGTCGGGCACGTCCTGGAACTCGACGCCGACGATGGTCTCATTGGTGCACAGGTGCACATAGGCGGCATCGTCCGACAGCTTCCAGTCGGCCACCTCCGGGATGCGCGCGAATTTTTGCGCGGCGCTGGAGGCAACGATATTCACCTCGCCATAGCGGCGCGCCTCCTGCTCGGACTTCACCGACCACGTGCCGGTGACGACGAAATCGGCCTTGGGACGCTGCGCGTTCACGCGCGACATCAGGTTCAACGGCACGATGCCGTTCTCGCCGATGGCGCCGCCTTGCACGAACAGGATGCGAAAGTTCTTCGGTACGTGCAGCAGTTCGCGCAGGTTCGCCAGCGCTTCGGCCTGGATGCTCTCGAACTCGCGGCTGCGGTGGCTCATTTCCATCACCGAGACCCCGGTGCCATGCCAGGACAGCATCTCGTCGGCTGCCTGCAGCAGCACTTCGGTCGGCAGGGCCGCCGGGCCGGGCGAGAAGTTATAGACGCGCTCGGACACGGCACGCTGCATCAAGGCGGCAAGTGCTGGATTCTGGGGTTCGTTCATGGATCGGGATGGAAATGAAAAATGGCTGCCGGTATTACCCAAGCAGCCATTATCCATCAAACCCGCGCCAGATAGGGACGCCGGGGATAGTGCCCCGTACGCCCCACCCGGCTCGCCGGCGTATTACTTCGACGCGGCGGCGATTTCCTTCTCGGCGGCGTCGTGCATCGACTTGCCAACCTGCGGGCCGTACTTCTGCATCATCGAGCCCCAGATTTCCTGCGTGGCCTTGCCCTGGTTAGCCATGAACTTCTGGCCGGAAGGCGACTTCAGGAACGTGGTCAGGTCCTTGATTTCCTGGACGCTGTAGTACTTGGCGAAGGCGTCGTAATGGGCTTTCATGGCGTCGGTCTTGAAGCCATCGGTGGTGAACGCCGTCCCGGCGCCTTCCACCATGCGCTGCACGGCGCCGTTCTTCTTGAGCTTATCGACGGCAGCCTGCTTCTGCTTGTCGTTGAGCGTCTTGTTCTCGACCAGTACCTGCTCCAGGACCATGGGCGCTTCCTGCTTGGCGCCCTGCTGCCAGTTCTCGGCCTGGCCCTTGACGGCCTGGTCGGCCTGCATCACGGTCAGGAGTTCCTTGATGGCAGCGGTCTTGTCCGCGTCCTGGGCATATGCCGCGTTGGCCAGCATCATGGCCGGTACGAAGGCAGCCAGAACAGCGATACGTCGATAGGTTTTGAGCATTGTGACTCCCTGGTAAATATGTCCGTTTTAGTCCCGGCAGCCGGCAATCGAGTTCCGGCTATCGGGTCAATGTTGCAACAACTTACGAATTGGATCCCGTGTCGGGCGAGCCAGCCTGGGTGCCATCCTGCGCACCTGCCTCCGGCTCTCCCTCGGCAGCCGCATCGGCCCCGTCGAGTTCATCGGCCGCCACACCGTTGTCGGCGTCGCTTTCGACGATTCGCTGCAGGCCGGACAGCTTGGTGCCTTCGTCCACGTTGATCAGAGTCACGCCTTGCGTGGCGCGGCCCATCTCGCGGATTTCAGAGACGCGTGTACGGATCAGCACGCCGCCGGTCGTGATCAGCATGATCTCGTCTTCCGGCGACACCAGCGCAGCAGCCACCACCCGGCCATTGCGCTCGCTGGTCTGGATCGCAATCATGCCCTTGGTGCCACGGCCGTGTCGAGTGTACTCGGCGATCGGGGTACGCTTGCCGTAGCCGTTTTCGGTGGCGGTCAGCACGCTGCCCACCGTGCCGGCCTGCTCACTGGTCTCGGCGGGCGCCACCAGCATGGCGATGACGGTCTGGCTTTCTTCGAGGTTCATGCCGCGCACGCCACGTGCCTGGCGGCCCATCGGACGCACGTCGTTTTCGTCGAAGCGCACGGCCTTGCCGGCGTCCGAGAACAGCATCACATCGTGCTGGCCATCGGTGACGGCAGCGCCGATCAGGTAGTCGCCTTCATCCAGATCGACCGCGATGATGCCGGCCTTGCGCGGGTTGGAGAATTCGGTCAGTGCCGTCTTCTTGACCGTGCCGCGCGCCGTGCTCATGAAGATGAAGTGCTCGGCGTCGAACTGGCGCACCGGCAGGATGACGTTGATCTTCTCGCCGTCCGACAGCGGGAACATATTGACGATCGGCCTGCCGCGCGAGTTGCGCGAGCCCTGCGGCACCTCGTACACCTTCAGCCAGTACAGCCTGCCGCGGTTCGAGAAGCACAGGATGTAGTCGTGCGTGTTGGCGACGAACAGCGTGTCGATCCAGTCGTCTTCCTTGGTGGCGGTCGCCAGCTTGCCGCGCCCGCCGCGCTTTTGCGCGCGGTACTCGGAGATCGGCTGGCTCTTCATATAGCCGCTGTGCGACAGCGTGACCACCATGTCCTGCGGCGTGATCAGGTCTTCGGTATCGAGCTCGGTCGCATTGAGCTCGATATGCGAGCGGCGCAGGTCGCCGAACTCCGCGCGGATGGCGGTCAGTTCGTCGGTGATGATGGTGCTGATGCGCTCCGGCCGCGCCAGGATATCGAGCAGGTCGGAGATGACCACCATGACGTCGCGGTATTCCTGGACGATCTTGTCCTGCTCCAGGCCCGTGAGGCGCTGCAGGCGCATCTGCAGGATTTCCTGGGCTTGCGAGTCGGACAGGCGGTACAGCCCGTCGCCCTGCATGCCGAAGATGGCCGGCAGGCCGTCGGGGCGGTAGGCGGCGCGGCCGCCCGGCGTGTCGCCTTCGGCGCGTGCCAGCATCTCGCGGACCAGGCTGGAATCCCACGCCTTCGCCATCAGCCCTTGCTTGGCGATGGGGGGCGTCGGCGCCGCCTTGATGATGGCGATGAACTCGTCGATATTGGCCAGCGCAACCGCCAGGCCTTCCAGCACGTGGCCGCGTTCGCGCGCCTTGCGCAGTTCGAACACGGTGCGGCGGGTGACCACTTCGCGCCGGTGCGACAGGAAGCAGTCCAGCATCTGGCGCAGGTTCAGCAGGCGCGGCTGGCCGTCGACCAGCGCCACCATGTTCATGCCGAACGTGTCCTGCAGCTGGGTGTGCTTATACAGATTGTTAAGCACCACCTCGGGCACTTCGTTGCGCTTGAGCTCGATCACCACGCGCATGCCGGACTTGTCGGACTCGTCGCGGATGTCCGAGATGCCCTCGACCTTCTTGTCCGTCACCAGTTCGGCGATACGCTCAAGCAGGGTGCGCTTGTTGACCTGGTAGGGCAACTCGTCGACGATGATCGCCTGGCGCTGGCCGCGGTCGATGTCCTCGAAATGCGTCTTGGCGCGCATGACGACGCGGCCGCGTCCGGTGCGGTAGCCTTCGCGCACGCCCTGGATGCCATAGATAATGCCGGCGGTCGGGAAATCCGGCGCCGGAATCAGCTCGATCAGTTCGTCGATCGTGGCTTGCGGATTGCGCAGCAGGTGCAGGCAGCCGTCGACTACCTCGTTGAGGTTGTGCGGCGGGATATTGGTGGCCATGCCCACTGCAATACCCGACGAACCATTAATCAACAGATTAGGGATGCGCGCCGGCAGAATCAGCGGCTCATTCTCCGAGCCATCATAATTCGGCCCGAAATCGACAGTTTCCTTATCGATATCGAGCAACATCTCGTGGGCGATCTTGGACAGGCGGATTTCGGTATAACGCATGGCCGCCGCGTTATCACCGTCCACCGAGCCGAAATTACCCTGGCCGTCGACCAGCATGTAGCGCAGGGAGAAATTCTGCGCCATGCGCACGATCGTATCGTATACAGCAGTGTCGCCGTGGGGGTGATACTTACCAATCACATCCCCTACAATACGGGCCGATTTCTTGTACGGCCGGTTCCAGTCGTTGTTAAGCTCATGCATCGCATAGAGCACACGCCGATGTACCGGCTTCAAGCCATCCCGTACATCGGGAAGCGCGCGCCCCACGATCACGCTCATTGCGTAATCGAGATAAGAGCGGCGCATTTCCTCTTCGAGGGAGACCGGAAGGGTTTCTTTGGCGAATTGATCCATTGCGGCGTGGGTTATCCGGCGAATTTAAACAGTAGGCACCCAGGTGAATCACCATTCGCCAAGCGGCGTCCGGCAGTAGGGCAACGTGACATTCTAACATGCGCGGCTGCCCTCCCCCGCAGCCGCCTCAGCCCCCTCCAAAGCGCCTTTTGCGGCGTCGGGAAACGCCGCGAAAGTCCGTCGCGAAAATCCTGCAAGCCCGGCCACACAAGGGTTTGCGGGCATCGCAAGAGCCATGTTGCACAAACACCACAGGCCTAAAACCCATTGGTGGAATTGGATATATTTACTTCTTAGGAAACGACCCTTGTGGCACAATTCCCCAGCGAAGAGCCAGACATTGTTCGAAGTGGAGCATACACCGCATCGAGAATGTTATACTCCGAAGAATGTATGACTTGTTTCCGTCCATTTGCTCGCAGTAACCCTGCGGTGATCTCATCCTGAGAGGAGAAATATGAAAAAATTTGCCAAGCTCGCGCTCGTTGCAGCTACCGCAGTAATGGCTGCATCCGCTCAAGCCCAGTCCGTCCCCTACGAAAAGAAGGCTGTGAACGATAACTGGGGCAACGGTACGAGCGAGTACGTGTGGAAGAACGGCACGAACGAGCTCTGCTGGCGCGACAGTTCGTGGACCCCGGCCACAGCCAACGCCCTGTGCGACGGCGCCCTGGCTCCGGCGGCCGCTCCGGTTGCTCCTCCGGCACCGGTTGCTCCTCCGGTTGTTTCCAGCGAAAAGGTCACTTTCGCTGCTGACACCCTGTTCGATTTCGACAAGGCTGTGCTGAAGCCCGAAGGCAAGGCCAAGCTGGACGACCTGAGCTCGAAGCTGTCTGGCATCACCCTGGAAGTGATTATCGCAGTTGGCCACACCGACTCGTTCGGCTCGGACAAGTACAACGATCGCCTGTCGATCCGTCGTGCCGAAGCCGTCAAGGCCTATATGGTCAGCAAGGGCGTGGAAGCCAACCGTGTTTATACCGAAGGCAAGGGCAAGCGCCAGCTGAAGGTTGACCCGAAGTCGTGCAAGGGCAATCGCAAGGCACAGATCTCCTGCCAGCAGCCGAACCGCCGCGTGGAAGTCGAAGTGGTCGGCACCCGCAGCGCACGTTAATCGGAACCTTTCCGATGAAAAAAAGCCCAGCGCGAGCTGGGCTTTTTTTTTGATACAGTTGCTGCAACCCTTCCGCTCCCGCGCCACCGCCTGACCGCGCGCCCAAATCCATGACGCAGATCTCCCCTCCGCACCATCCCACCGTTGAAACGACCCAGCTCGGCAGGAATGCCGACGCGCGCGAAATCGATAAATTCAGCGAACTGGCCCACCGCTGGTGGGATCCGGAAAGCGAGTTCAAGCCGCTGCACGAACTCAATCCGCTGCGGCTTGGCTGGATCGACGGCATTGCCGGACTCAAGGGCAAGCAGGTGGTCGACATTGGCTGCGGGGGCGGCATCCTGACCGAGAGCATGGCGCGCACCGGCGCCACGGTGCGCGGCATCGACCTGTCCACCAAGGCGCTGAAGGTTGCCGACCTGCACAGCCTGGAGTCGGGCGTTTCGGTGACCTACGAGGAAATCGCTGCCGAGGCGCTGGCTGCCCGCATGCCTTCCAGCGTGGACGTGGTGACCTGCATGGAAATGCTGGAGCACGTACCGGACCCGCAATCGATCGTGCGCGCCTGCGCCACCCTGGTACGGCCAGGCGGGTATGTGTTCTGCTCCACCATCAACCGCAATCTCAAGGCCTATATGCTGGCCGTGGTCGGCGCCGAATACGTGCTCAGGATGCTGCCGCGCGGCACGCACGACTACGACAAGTTCATCACGCCGTCGGAGCTCGCGCGCTATGCGCGCAATGCCGGGCTTGAGCTCATCGAGATGCGCGGCATGAGCTACAACCCGCTGACCCAGGTCTACTCGCTGGGCCGGGACACCGATGTGAACTACCTGATGGCATTCCGCCGCCCCGCCTGAACATGTCCACCTACGACGCAGTCTTCTTCGATCTCGACGGCACCCTGGCCGACACGGCCCCGGACCTGGCCGCCGCCGCCAACCGGCTGGTCACCGAGCACGGCCGCCCGCCCGTGGCGTACGAGAAACTCCGCCCGGTCGCCTCCCACGGTGCGCGCGGCCTGATCGGCGCCGCCTTTGGCAAGAGCCCGGCCGACCCTGAGTTTCCCGGCCTGCGCGACACCTTCCTCGACTACTACGAAGCCGACATCGCGGTGCATACGCGCCTGTTCGACGGCATGGCAGAGGTCCTGGACGCGCTGGAGAACGCCGGCATCCGCTGGGGCATCGTCACCAACAAGATCACCCGCTTCACCGCGCCGCTGGTCGCTGCCATCGGCCTGGCGCCGCGCGCCTCCGCCGTCGTCAGCGGCGATACGACGGCGCACGCCAAGCCCCACCCGGCGCCGCTGCTCCACGCAGCCGAGGTCAGCGGCGTGGCACCCGCGCGCTGCGTGTATGTCGGCGACGACCTGCGCGACATCCAGGCCGGCAAGGCCGCCGGCATGATCACGATCACCGCCGCCTATGGTTACTGCGGCGACGGCGAGCCACCCGAGGCGTGGGGCGCCGACTACCTGGTGCGCCATCCAAGCGAGCTGATCGCGCTGCTGACGCCGGCCGGCGCGCGCTGAGACCGGAGCGCCGGCCGGGAACCCTCCAACACTTCGGGCCTCCAACAGAGTACAATCTGTCTTCTTGACACTGTGCACACAGTTCACGCAGGGGCCGACCTGGTTTCGACGTGGGTTACAAAGCAGTGGAGGGCATACCGAGGACCCGTCACCTCGTTAATCAATGGGAATGCAATAACTGCTAACGACGAACGTTACGCACTGGCCGCTTAATTGCGGCCGTCCTCGCACTGGCTCGCTGGCGGGCTAGGGTCGCAAGACTACGCGAGGTCATATACGCCAGATAAGCCCTGAGTGAGTCACGAACCCAGGGACGAAAATCTAGTGACTCGCCGTTGTAGAGCGTGTTCGTCCGCGATGCACCGGTTAAATCAAATGACAGAACTAAGTATGTAGAACTCTCTGTAGAGGACTTGCGGACGCGGGTTCGATTCCCGCCGGCTCCACCAACATTCAGTTCCGGATAATCCCGGAACTACCCAAACCCCCGAAGGCGCGACGCCTTTCGGGGGTTTTTCTTTGTCCCGGCCGCCCATAATCGGCCGCCATAATCCGGAGATACCGGCACGCCCCCGTTGGAGCCTTCGCCGTCCGGGCGGGTGCACAGGTGCTTCCACCCCTCTGCCGTCTGGTCCGGTAATTTGTAATCAGCTGTTACGGCCGGCTTCTTTTTCGACCAGCGAAAGGCGGCGCCAGAGCCGCCCCTGCGCTGGAACTGCCGGCTTACAGGAAACGATCGAGCAGCTTGCGGCTGGCCTTGTCCAGGCCCATCAGGTTACGCACCAGGTAATGGATGCCATGGCTGTCGGAGATCAGCAAGGTGGAGCCAGCCAGGCGGCGGATATCTTCCTCGCCGCGCAGTACCAGCGAGGTCACGCCGCGGTCGGTCTCCACCTCCCAGGTGCTGGGGGTGGCGTAGGTCGACACCGAGCGGATCCGGCGGATCTCCGGCATGAATTCCCGGCTGGCCAGTTCGGCCTCGATCATCTCGCGCACGGGCGCGGGCAAGGCGTCCAGGCGCGGCAGCCAGGCCAGTTCGCGGCCGTCGGCGCTGATCATGCCCACGCCATCGTCGGGCGCGGCGATGGGGAAGGCACGCACGGGCACCACGCCCTCGTGGACGACGCCATCGGCCGTGGTCATCACCAGGCGGCCAAAGGCATTGCGGGAGAGCTTGAAATCGACTTGTTGCATGGGGCTCCCCTTCCTTATTGTGCCGCGAGCGCGTCGGCGGTATCGGCATCCGGATCCGCGTCGGCATCGACGTTGCGGGCCTGTGCCTGGTAGAGCTTGTAGTAGGCGCCTTCGCGCGCCAGCAGTTCCTCGTGGCCGCCGACCTCGACGATCTGCCCGCGGTCCATCACCACCAGGCGATCCGCCTTGCGCAGCGTGGACAAGCGGTGCGCGATGGCGATCGTGGTACGGCCCTGCACCAGGTTGTCCAGCGCCTTCTGGATTTCCTTCTCGGTGGCGGTATCGACCGAGGAGGTGGCTTCGTCCATGATCAGGATGCGCGGGTTGATCAGCAGCGCGCGGGCAATCGAGATGCGCTGGCGCTCGCCGCCGGACAGTGCCTGGCCGCGCTCGCCCACCAGCGAGTCGTAGCCGTGCGGCAGCCGCAGGATGAATTCATGCGCGTGTGCGGCGCGCGCGGCCGCGATGATTTCCTCGCGGCTGGCACCCGGCTTGCCATAGGCGATGTTCTCCGCGATCGTGCCGAAGAACAGGAAGGGCTCCTGCAGCACCAGTCCGATATGGCTGCGGAATTCCGATACCGGCAGCGAGCGGATATCGACGCCGTCGAGGCGGATCGCGCCTTCCGACACGTCATAGAAACGGCAGATCAGGTTGACCAGCGTGCTCTTGCCAGAACCGCTGTGCCCCACCAGGCCGATCATCTCGCCCGGTTTGATCGACAGGTTGAGCCCGCGGATCACGGCACGGTTGCCGTAGCGGAAGCCCAGGTCGCGCAGCTCGATCGCACCCTCGACGCGCTCCAGGTGGGCCGGCCGCACCGGCTCCGGCACGCTGGACACATGGTCGAGGATATCGAAGATGCGCTTGGCGCCCGCCGCCGCCTTCTGCGTGACCGAGACGATGCGGCTCATCGAGTCCAGCCGCGTGTAGAAGCGGCTGATATAGGTAAGGAAGGCCACCAGCACGCCGACCGTGATCGCGTTGTGCGAGACCTGCCAGATGCCGAAGATCCACACCACCAGCAAGCCGATCTCGGTCAGCAGCGTGACGGTCGGGGTGAACAGCGACCAGACGGCGTTGACGCGGTCGTTGATCGCCAGGTTGTGCCGGTTGGCTTCGCGGAAACGCTCGACCTCGCGCGTTTCCTGGGCGAAGGCCTTGACCACGCGGATGCCCGGTATGGTATCGGCCAGCACGTTGGTGATCTCGGACCAGATCCGGTCGATCTTCTCGAAGCCATGGCGCAGGCGGTCGCGCACCAGGTGGATCATCCACGCGATGAACGGCAGCGGCACCAGGGTGACCAGCGCCAGCCACGGATTGATGGAGATCAGGATGGCTGCCGTCATGACGATCATCAGCACGTCGGTGGCGAAATCCAGCAAATGTAGCGACAAAAACACGCAGATGCGGTCACTTTCCGAGCCGATGCGGGCCATCAGGTCGCCGGTCCGCTTGCCGCCGAAGTACTCCAGCGACAGCCGCAGCAAGTGCTCGTACGTGGTCGTGCGCAAGTCGGCGCCGATGCGCTCGGACACCCGCGCCAGCAGGTAAGTCCGCGCCCAGCCCAGGCTCCAGGCCACCAGCGCCGCGCCCAGCAGGCCGGCCAGGTAGAGCTTGACCCGGTTGTAGTCGATCGGCAGGCCGTTCTGGTACGGGATCAGCACGTTGTCCATCAACGGCATGGTCAGGTACGGCGGCACCAGCGTGGCGGCAGTGGACAGCAGGGTCAGCACGAAGCCGGCCAGCAACGGGAACCGGTACGGCCTGGCAAAGCGCCACAGGCGCAGCAGCGCCCAGGTCGAAGGCGGGGTCTCCAGGTCGCGGCTGCATTGCGGACATTGGTCGTCATCCGGGGGCAAAGGTGCCTTGCAGGTCGGGCAGACTGCCTCGACATCCGCGTCGGCCAGCCCTCCCCGGCCCGAGCCCGACAGGTCGCACTGTGCGTGGAACTGGTCGATCAGGCGCAGTGCGGCCGGATTGTGGCCGAGCGTGTAGCGCCAGGTGGCCAGCAATCGCCCACTACCGTGCAGCTCAAGCGTGCCAACCCCCGCATGATCGGCGTGATGCAGCGATAATCCAGGCTGGACCGTCCATTCCTGCCAGTCGTTTTGCCCCGGCATGCGCGACAGCAATCGACGATCCGTCACAAGTACCCAGCCTTGGGTAAAATGCAGCTTTGCGTCCAGGTCGACTTCGAGCCAGGCCAGGACGGCCTCGCCGGGTTGCAGGTGGGTGCCGAGTTCATTACGCCACGGTTCGTTCGGGGCGTCGCTGTCAATCACGGGCAAGAAAGGTTGGGTCATCGTTGGTACGGCATGCTGCGTCCCTGGGCTATGGACATAACTTGAAACAATTTAAGGCCAGCGCGCCATGGCGGCCGGCCGAATTGCCCGCAGTATACATAAGGCCAAACACACGGGCGCCCCTGATGCACTGCACAATCGCTTTTTAATCAGGAAAGTCAACCGGCTGACCCTTGTAACGTTAGTGAAAGGTTAGGCTTCTATTTCTCGGGCACTCGCCCACAGCCTCAAGCTAAATCAATGAAAAAGAAGGACATTGAGATTTTCGATGTCATGTCGCTGCGCGGCCCGAATATGTGGACATATCGGCCTGTGCTGGAGGCGTGGGTCGATATCGGGGAACTGGAGGATTTTCCCTCCAACACGATTCCGGGGTTCTACGAGCGCCTCTCGACATGGCTGCCGTCGCTGGTCGAGCATCGCTGCAGTATCGGCGAGCGCGGCGGCTTCCTGCAGCGGCTCAAGGAAGGCACGTGGCCTGGCCACATCCTGGAACACGTCACCCTTGAGCTGCAGAACCTGGCGGGCATGCCCGGCGGCTTCGGCAAGGCGCGCGAGACCCCGATCCGCGGGGTCTACAAGGTGATCGTGCGGGCCTGGCACGAGGACGTCACCCGCGCCGCCCTGTTCGCCGCCCGCGACCTGGTGATGGCCGCCATCGAGGACCGCCCCTACGAAGTCGAGGAGGCAGTGGATCACCTGCGCCGCCTGGTGGACAAGCACTGCCTGGGCCCGAGCACCGCCTGCATCGTCGACGCTGCCGACGACCGCGACATCCCTGCCCTGCGCCTGTCGGAAGGCAACCTGGTGCAACTGGGCTATGGCAGCCGCCAGCGCCGCATCTGGACTGCCGAGACCGACCGCACCGCCGCCATCGCCGAGAGCATCTCGCGCGACAAGGACCTGACCAAGAGCCTGCTGCAGTCCTGCGGCGTGCCCGTACCCGAAGGCCGGCTGGTGGAAAGTGCCGCCGATGCCTGGGACGCCGCCGAGGACATCGGCCTGCCGGTGGTGGTCAAGCCCTACGACGGCAACCATGGCCGCGGCGTGTTCACCAACCTGACCACCCGCGAGGAAGTCGAGACCGCCTACGGCGTGGCCATCGACGAAGGCAGCGGCGTCATCGTCGAACGCTTCGTGCCGGGCAACGAACACCGCCTGCTGGTGGTGGGTGGCCGCCTGGTCGCCGCCGCCATGGGCGAGACGGCCAGCGTGACCGGCGATGGCAAATCGACCATCGACGAGCTGATCGAGTCGCAGATCAATTCCGATCCGCGCCGCGGCAGCACCGAGGATCACCCGCTCAACAAGGTGCGGCTGGATTCCGCCGCGCGCCTGGAACTCAAGCGCCAGGGCTTCGACGCCGCTTCCGTGCCGCCCGAGGGCAAGCAGGTGCTGATCCAGCGCAACGGCAACGTCGCCTTCGACGTCACCGATCGCGTGCACCCCAGCGTGGCCGCGCACGCCTCGCTGGCCGCCCGCGTGGTTGGCCTGGATATCGCCGGGGTCGACCTGGTGGCGCAGGATATCTCGCGCCCGCTCGCCGAGCAGCGCGGCGCCATCGTCGAGGTCAACGCCGGCCCCGGCCTGCTGATGCACCTGAAGCCCTCCAACGGTGAAGCCCGCCCGGTGGGCCGCGCCATCGTGGATCACCTGTTCCCCGCTGGCGAAGGCGACGACAACGGCCGCATCCCGGTGGTCGGCATTACCGGCACCAACGGCAAGACCGTGGTGGCCAAGCTGGTGGCGCGCCTGCTGCAACTGTCCGGCAAGCATACCGGCCTGGCTTGCAGCGATGGCCTCTACCTCGACCGGCGCCAGGTCCAGGGCGGCGACCGCGCCAACTGGGATGCGGCCCACCGCATCCTGATGAACCGCGCGGTCGATGCCGCCGTGTTCGAAAACGACAGCGGCACCATCCTGTCCGAAGGCCTCGCCTACGACCGCTGCCAGGTCGGCGTGGTGACCAATATCGATGTCCCCGACCACCTCGGCGATTACTACGTCGAGGAAGTCGAGAAGATGTACAGCGTACTGCGTACGCAAATCGACGTGGTGCTGGACGGTGGCGTGGCGGTGCTCAACGCGCGCGACCCGCTGGTGGTGGAAATGGCGGAGCTGTGCGACGGCGATGTGATCTTCTTCGGCGTGTCCTCGGACCTGCCCGCCATCGCCGCGCACCGCGCGGCCGGACGCCGCGCGGTCTATGTGCGCGAAGGCAAGGTGGTGCTGGCTACCGGCAGCCGCGAGACGCCGCTGGCCGACGTGGCCGCGATCCCCCTCACCTATGCGGGCCGCGTGGCCTTCCAGGTCGAGAACGTGCTGGCGGCCGTCGCCACTGGCTGGGCGCTGGGCATTTCCAACGATCTGATTCGCGCTGGCGTGGTGACCTTCGACGTGGGCCAGGTTGATGCGCCCGGCCGCTTCACGCTGTTCGAGCGCAATGGCGCCATCGTGGTGATCGACGACGCCCACAACGCCCCTGCCCTGGAAGCGCTGGTGGCATCGCTGGAGCGCTTCCCGAGCGAGCGGCGCGTGGTGGTGTACGGCGCCGGCGCGCAGCGCCGCGATGAAGACATGGTCAAGCAAGGCAAGGTGCTGGGCGCCGCCTTCGACCGCGTCTTCCTGTGCGAGGACCGCTCCGTCAAGAGCGCCCTGCCCGATGCCGAAGCGCGCGCGCTGCTCAAGCAAGGCCTTTACGAAGGCCGCCGCGTCACCAAGATCATCGACGAAGGCACCCGCCGCCAGGCCATCGAGGCCGCCCTCGCGCAAGTGGTGGCCGGCGATCTGCTGGTGCTGCAATGCGATGAGGCCACGACGCTGCCGACGATCGACCAGGTGCACCAGTGGATGGGCCAACCGGGCCGCCGCGCCTGATCCGGAAGGAAACTGATTTCATGGAAGTCTCACGTATCCGGGCCCTGCGCGGCCCTAACCTGTGGTGCCGCCACACCGCCATCGAAGCCATCGTTTCGTGCTCCGACGAGGCGCACACCCTGGCTCAGCTGCCCGGCTTCGAAGAGCGCCTGCGCGCGCGCTTTCCCGAGGTAGGTCCGCTGCGGCCAGACGACAACGAAGGCGTGGTCTCGCTGGCGCACGCGCTGGAATGCGCGGCCATGCGCCTGCAGGCGGAGGCCGGTTGCCCGGTCAGCTTCAGCCGCACCGCGCCGACCGTCGAACCCGGCACCTACCAGGTGGTGGTGCAATACACCGAAGAAGAAGTCGGACGGCTCGCGCTGGAACTCGCTGCCACGCTGTGCCGCGCGGCGCGCGACGACATGCCCTTCGACCTGGCCGACGCGCTGCATCGCCTGCGCGAGCTCGACGAAGACCAGCGCCTGGGGCCGAGCACGGGCTCCATCGTCTATGCGGGCGTGGCGCGCGGCATTCCTTACCGCCGCCTGACGCAAGGCAGCATGGTGCAGTTCGGCTGGGGCAGCAAGCAGCGCCGCATCCAGGCCGCGGAAACCGACATGACCAGCGCCGTCTCGGAATCGATCGCGCAGGACAAGGAACTCACCAAGACCTTGCTGAACGCCGCCGGCGTGCCGGTGCCGATGGGCCGCTCGGTAGACAGTGCCGAGCAAGCCTGGGCGGCCGCGCAGGAAATCGATGCGCCGGTGGTGGTCAAGCCGCGCGACGGCAACCAGGGCAAGGGCGTGGCGGTGCGCATCCGCACCCGCGAGGAAGTCATCGCCGCCTATGAGGTCGCCGCCGAGATCAGCGCCGACGTGATCGTCGAGCGCTATATACCCGGCCACGATTTCCGTCTGCTGGTGGTAGGCAACCACCTGGTCGCCGCTGCCCGCCGCGACCCGCCCCAGGTCACCGGCGACGGCAAGCACACCGTGCGCAAGCTGGTCGAGGAAGTCAATCGCGACCCGCGCCGCGGCGAAGGCCACGCCACCTCGCTGACCAAGATCCGCTTCGACGATATCGCGCTGGCCACGCTGGCCAAGCAAAACCTGACGGCGGACTCGGTGCCGCCCAAAGGCACCCGCGTAGTGCTGCGCAACAACGCCAACCTGTCCACCGGCGGCAGCGCCACCGACGTCACCGACGACGTGCATCCCGAAATGGCCGCACGCGCCGTGGCTGCCGCGCGCATGGTCGGCCTCGACATCTGCGGCGTGGACGCGGTCTGCGAGACCGTGCTCAAGCCGTTCGAGGAACAGGCCGGCGGCATCGTCGAGGTCAACGCCGCGCCGGGCCTGCGCATGCACCTGCAGCCCTCCTACGGCAAGGGCCGCGCGGTGGGCGAGGCCATCATCTCCACCATGTTCGCCGACGGCGACGATGGCCGCATCCCCGTGGTGGCGGTGTCCGGCACCAACGGCAAGACCACCACGGTCCGCCTGATCACCCACCTGCTCGCCGCCAGCGGCCTGCGCATGGGCATGACCGGCACCGACGGCGTCTACATCAAGGGCGAGCGCATCGATACCGGCGACTGCAGCGGCCCGCGCAGCGCCCGCAATGTGCTGATGCACCCCGACGTGGACGCCGCCGTGTTCGAAACCGCGCGCGGCGGCCTGCTGCGCGAAGGCCTGGCATTCGACCGCTGCGACGTGGCGGTGGTCACCAATGTGGGCGAAGGCGATCACCTCGGGCTGTCCTACATCAGCACCGTGGAAGATCTTGCCGTGCTCAAGAGCGTCATCGTGCAGAACGTGGCGCCGCATGGCATGGCCGTGCTCAATGCCGCCGACCCCATGGTGGTGCGCATGGCCGACGCCTGCCCCGGCTCGGTAACCTTCTTCGCGGCCGACCTGAACAACCCGGTGATGGCCACGCACTGCGCACAGGGCAAGCGCGTGGTGTATGTCGAGGACGGCCATATCGTGGCTGCCGAAGGCGAGAACCGGGTCCGCATCGCGCTGGCGGGTATCCCGCTGACGCGCGGCGGCACCATCGGCTTCCAGGTCGAGAACGCGATGTCCGCCACGGCTGCCGCCTGGGCGCTYGGCATCGACTGGGACGTGATCCGCCGCGGCCTGGCYACCTTCGTCAACGATGCGGCCACCGCTCCCGGACGCTTCAATGTGTTCGATTACAAGGGCGCGACCCTGATCGCCGACTATGGTCACAACCCGGATGCGATCCAGGCACTGTGCAATGCCATCGAGGGCATGCCGGCCAGGCGCCGGTCGGTGGTGATCAGTGGTGCCGGCGACCGCCGCGACGTCGATATCCGGCGCCAGACCGAAATCCTCGGCGGTGTCTTCGACGAAGTGATCCTGTACCAGGACCAGTGCCAGCGTGGGCGCGCAGACGGCGAAGTGCTGGCTTTGCTGCGCGAAGGCCTGCAGGGTGCGACGCGGGCTAGCGCGATCGAGGAGATCCGTGGGGAGTTCCTGGCTATCGATACGGCGCTGTCGCGTTCGCAGCCGGGCGATCTCTGCCTGATCCTGGTGGACCAGGTCGAGGAGGCGCTGGCGCATATCGGGCAGCGGATTGCGCAGGGTTGAGCGAAAGGCAATCACGCAGCAAGCAGGAAAGCCAGCCTCGTCGGCTGGYTTTCTTTTTTCTGGCTCGGGCATCCTGGCGGCTTCGTTCAGCGCCGCGCTAGCGCCCTGATCCTAATCCTAATGCCGCCCCGGCAACGACAGCCGCCGCTCCAGCAAACGCTGCACATGCGACAAAACCGTGCTGAGCAGCCAATAGATCGCAGCCACCGCAAGATAAAGCGGCAGCGGCTGGTAGGTCGCGGCTATCACCTCCTGCGCCGTGCGCAGCAGTTCGGTCACCGTAATCACCGACACCAGCGAAGTGTCCTTGATCAGGCTGATCAGGCTGTTCGACAGGCTGGGTACCGCCAGCCGCAGCGCCTGCGGCCCCACCACGTAGCGCAGCGTCTGGCCTTGGGTCAGCCCCAGGCTATAGGCCGCCAGCCACTGGCCGCGCGGGATGCCGAGAATGGCGCCGCGCATGCTTTCGGAAAGATAGGCCCCTACGTTCAGGCTCAGCGTCAGCACCCCGGCTGGCGTGGGTTCCAGCGCAATGCCGATGCCGGGCAATCCGTAGTACACCACGAAGATCTGCACCAGCAGCGGCGTGCCGCGCATGATGCTGACGTAAGTCCGCGCGAGCGCCTGCGGCACGCGCCGGTGGCTGATGCCCATCAGGGCGACCACGGTGCCGATCACCAGCCCGAAGACCATCGACAGCAGGGCGAACTTGATGGTGAGCAACATGCCCTGCAACAGCACGGGCAGCGAATCGGCGACAAGCTGGAGAGCGGACATGGTAGGCCCTGGAGCATGCCGGCCACGGCAACGGCGGCGGCCATAGCGGCCATGGCGGCATCACGAAGTCACAACACCCGGGTGCCGGGATCGCGCCGGCGCGGCCGCGGTCGTTGCACCGCGATCCGCGCCTGGCGGGCGCAACCTGCGCTTACCTGGGGGGCTTGGTCACATCGGAGCCAAACCACTTCGCCGAGAGCTTGCCGAGGCTGCCGTCCTTGCGCATCTCGTCGAGCGCCCGGTCGATGGCCTGCCTGAATTTCGGATTGTCCTTGCGCAAGGGAATCGCCACTTCGGAAGTGCCGCCTTCGACTAGCGCGCCTGGCCGCAGCGGCAGGTTGGATGTCTTGATCAGGTAACCGATCATCAGGCGGTCATTGAGCGCGGCGTCGACGCGTTGCGCCGCCAGGTCGCGCAGGTACTCAGGCGCGCCCGGATAGGTCTTGACGTCGATGCCCGGCACCGACTTGGCCAGTTCGTTGTAGTTGCTGCCAAGGCTGACGCCCAGCTTCTTGCCCTTGAGGTCTTCCAGCGACTTGAACTGGCGCTTGTCGTCCTTGCGCTGGATCAGCTGCGCCGCCGAGTAGACGTATGGCGTGGAGAAGTCCAGCACCTCCTTGCGCTGCGGCGTCACCGAGACCTGGTTGACGATCACGTCGAACTTGCCGGCCTGCAGCCCGGCAATGATGCCGCTCCATTCGGTGGTGACGAACTCCGGCTTGACCCCGAGCCTGGCCGCGACCGCTTTTGCCACGTCCACGTCGAAGCCTTCCAGCTGGTTATTGCTGCCGCGGTAGTTGAACGGCGGATAGGTGCCTTCCAGCCCGATCTTGAGGACGCCCGCCTGCTTCACGGTGTCGAGCAGGTCGGCAGCCTGCGCCGCCGCGCCCGCGGCCAGCAGCGAAACGGCGAGCAGTGCCCTGAGGCAGCCAGTACGAAACGATCGCATATGTTCTCCTGTCAGCACAGGCGGCGCGAACCGCGTTCGCGCCGCTCCGGCAAGCGTTAGCCCACTGGGAGCGTAGACCGGCATTCAGCCTACCGCAACTTCCCGTTGCGCAGCAATAACGATTCGCCCTGCCCAACCTGCCCGCGCTTACTGGAATGCCTTGTCGTTAGGGTTTGCGTAAAGATCCTTCATCTCGGCCGAGAGCGGATAGTTGAGATTGATGTTGCGCGGCGGGATCGGCGACTGGAACCACTTCTTGTAGAGCTGCTCGGCGCGGCCGCTGGTCATCAGGCCCGCTATCACGCCATCGGCCAGCGCCTTGAAGGACGGATCGTCCTTGCGAAACATGCAGGCGTAGTTCTCCGTCTGCAGTGGCGTGCCCACCACCGTCCAGTCGTCCCGGCTCTTGGCCTTGGTCAGCTCCCCGTAGAGCAGCGGCTCGTCCATGACAAAGGCCACCGCGCGGCTGGTTTCCAGGATCAGGAAGGACTGGCCGTGGTCCTTGGCGCTGATCAGGTTCATGTTCATGCCCTTCTCGCCGTTCATCTTCACCAGCAGGCGTTCATCGGTGGTGCCCGCCGTGGTCACGACATTGCGGCCCTTCAGGTCGGGGAAGTCCTTCACGCCCGAGTCCTTCTTCGTCAGCATGCGCAAGCCGTAGACGAAGAGGCTGTTGGAAAACGCCACCTGCTTCTGCCGCTCGAGATTGTTGGTGGTGGTGCCGCACTCGATGTCGATGGTGCCGTTCTGCGCCAGCGTGATGCGGTTCTGCGAGGTGATCGGCACCAGCTTGACCTGCAGGTTGGGCATCTGCAGTTGCGCCTTCACCTTGTCGACGATCTGCAGCAGGATGTCGTGCGAGTAGCCCATCACGTCCTTGCCATTGGTATAGGAGAACGGGATCGACGACTCGCGATAGCCCAGCGAGATCACGCCGGTATCCTTGATCTTGCGCAGCGTATCGCCATCGTCGGCGCTCGCCGTGCCGGCCGCGGCCGCTAGCACGGCAGCAGCCAGCAGGCAGCGGGAGAATCGGTGGGGGCGAACGTTGGATTGCATATCTTTTTCTCCTTGGGTTGGGAACGGCTCGTGAAATACTCGGTTGATCACGGTGACATCTCTGCGCCGCGAGGCAAAAACGCGACGCCATCGCTACGGCTCAGGCCAGCGTCGCGGCGAAATCCTCGGCTTCGATCATCGGCTTGCGCCCGGCCAGGCCATCGGCCAGCAAGCCCGCGCTGCCCAGCGCCAGCGTGAAGCCGAGCGCGCCGTGGCCAATATTGAGCCACAAGCCGCGCAGGCGCGATGGCCCCACCATCGGCAGCCCGCTTGGCGTAGCCGGACGCAAGCCGGCCCATGGCTGCAACTGCTCCGGCGCCATGTGTGGCGCGATGCCGCCGAACAGCGCCTGCGTCTCGTCGGCCAGCGTGGCAATCCGCGCCCGGTCGATGACGGTGTCCGCGCGCACCAGGTCGGCCATGCCGGCCGCGCGCAGGGTGTTGCCGATACGGGCATAGACGATCTTGCGCGCGAAATCGGTGATGCTGATGTGCGGTGCGCGGACGCCATCCGCGATCGGTACCGTGATGCTGTAGCCCTTGAGCGGCCACAAGGGCGGCCGCAGGCCCAGCGGCTTGAGCAGCGCCACGCTGCCGATACCGCCAGCCACCACCACCGCATCCGCCCGCTCGATGCCCGACGCGGTGCGCACGCCGGTTACACGGTCGCCCTCGCGCTCGATGCCCTGCACGTCAGCACCGAAGCGCAGCGACACGCCTGGGCGGTCATGCAGCAACTGTGCCAAGGCCACGCAGAAGCGATGGCAATCGGCCACCTCCTCGCTCGGGGTGTGGATGGCGCCGGCAATCTCGCCGCGGATGCCGGCCAGCGCCGGCTCCAGCGTCACGCAGGCATCGCTGTCCAGCGCCTCTTGCTCGCAACCCAGGCTGGCCTGGTAGTCGAGCAGGCGGCAGGCTGACTCGAAACTGTCTCTGTCGCGGTGCACAATGAGCTTGCCGCGCCGGGCGAAGCCGAACTCCACCGGCTGGCTGTCGACAAAGGCCTGCATCAGGTCACGGGAGTAAAAGGCCAGGCGCAGCAGCTTGCGCGTGCTGGCTTCGCTGGTGGCAGCGTTGCAGGCCCGCGCGAACGCGGCCAGCCAGCGCCACTGCGCCGGGTCCCCCGACGGCCGGAAACGCATTGGCGAATCGGGCCGCAACAGCCAGCCGGGTACCTTGGCCAGCACCCCCGGCCCGGCCAGCGGCGCCACATAGCTGTAGCTGAGCTGCCCGCCGTTGGCGAAACTGGTTTCCTCGCCCGGGCCGTCATGCCGCTCCAGTACGGTGACCTCGTGCCCGTCGCCCGCCAGCCGCCATGCCGCACTCATCCCGATCACGCCCGCCCCCACGATCACAACCTTCATCACCTGCCTCTTTGATCCGATGCGAGAGAGGTTAGACCAAGCAGCCAGGCTTGCCCAATGCGAATACGTGCAAGAATATGTCTTTAGGCTATAGGCCAGGCCATAGGTGCCCCCGGGTGCCTCCCATGTCCGATGCGATTGCGCCAGATCGAGGTCTTTCGTGCCGTCATGCTGACCGGCACCGTCAGCGAGGCGGCCCGCCTGCTGCATGTCTCCCAGCCGGTCGTCACGCGCGTGCTGCAGCATGCCGAGGCCACGCTCGGCTTCCGCCTGTTCGACCGGGTCAAGGGCAGGCTGCAGGCCACGCCGGAGGCCGGCGCGCTCTACGGCGACGTCGAGCGGCTCTATGGCGAGATCGAGCGGGTGCGCCGCGTCTCCGAAAGCCTGCGCCACAAGGGTGCCGGCCGCCTGCGCGTGGCGGCCACGCCGAGCCTGGCCAACCCCTTGCTGGTGCCTGCCGTACGCGGCTTCTGCGCGCGCCACCCCGAGACCCAGGTGCAGGTGCTGACCCACCACACCGACGAGATCGTGCAAGGGCTGCTGGCCAACCAGATCGACCTGGGTTTCGCCTTCTCGCCGCCGCGCCACGAGGCCATCTCCAGCGAGCCGGTGGCCGGCGGCCTGATGCTGCTGGCAGTGCCGCGCGGCGAGCCACTGTCGGCGCGCGCGCGGCGGACCGACGTGCCGATGCGCCGGCTGGTGGAACGCCCCTTCATTGCCTACGACGACAACAGCTCGCTCGGCCTGCTGGTGCGCCAGACGCTGGCACGCAACGCGCTCGAACCGCGTTCCACGCTGGAAGTCCAGACCTACTCGCTGGCGCTGGCCCTGGTGGATGCCGGCCTCGGCCTGACCTTGCTCGACCAGTACACCGCGCTGGGCGCAAACCCGGAGCGCGTTTCGCTGCACGAGGTAAAGCCCGCCCTGTCGTTCGAGATCCAGCTGCTGCGCGCCAGCCATCGCGGCAGCTCCAGCCTGGCCGACGACATGCGCGAGCAGTTTGCCGCCGCGGCGCGGGCGCTGGCTGCTGCGCTGCCGCAGCGGCTGGAGGCGCCGGCGGTCAGTTTCGAGCATGCCGCCAAATGAAGCCGATTGGCGTTGGCGTCTTTTTGCGGAATTTGACAGTACCATGCGCCGTGCACCATCATCAAAGCGCCTGAACGGTGCCAGCTCAAACCTATGTTCGTCCTAACCCTGCTTCTCCTCATCCTGGTCAGTGCCTTCTTCTCGATTTCCGAGATCGCGCTGACCGCTTCGCGCCGCACCAAGCTGCAGACCTTGTCCGAGCGTGGCGACCGCCGCGCCACCAAGATCATGCTGCTCAAGGAGGAGCCGGGCAACTTCTTCACCATCGTGCAGATCGGCGTCAACAGCGTGGCCATCCTGGCCGGCATCGTCGGCGAGAAGCATGTCTCCGAGCTGATGCAGGCAGCGCTGCTGCCCTACCTGGACGCCGTCACGACGCAGCGCATCGCCAATGTCGGCTCCTTCCTGATCGTCACCCTGCTCTTTATCCAGTTCGCCGACCTGATTCCCAAGCGCATCGCCATGACCTTCCCCGAAGCCTGCGCGCTGGTGGTGATCGGGCCGATGCTGACACTGATCAGGATCTTCAAGCCACTGGTCTATGTGTTCAACGGCGCGGCCGACGCCGCGCTGCGCCTGTGCGGCGTGCCCACCAAGCACATCGACCAGATCACGTCCGAAGACATCGCCGCCATGGTCGATGCCGGGGCGGAAGCGGGCGTGCTGCACAAGCACGAGATCCACCTGATAGAAAACGTGTTCGAACTCGACGCCAAGAATGTTACCGCGGTGATGACGCCGCGCGACGACGTGGTCTACATCGGCCTGGACGAGCCCGCCGACAGCCTGCGCCGCAAGCTGGTCAGCTTCCCGCATGCGCAGTACCCGGTATGCGGGCACAACCTCGACGACGTGCTGGGCTATATCGATTCGAAGGACATCCTGCAGATGTTCCTCGCCGACGATTCCACCGGCGTGATCGGCAACATCGGCAATATCGGCAAGCGTCACAACAAGAATGTGCTGGTGATCCCGGACACGCTGACGCTCACCGAGTCGCTTACGCGCTTTCGCGAGATGCACCAGAGCTTTGGCGTGGTAATGAACGAGTATGGGCTGGTGGTCGGCATCGTCACGCTGGACGATATCGTCGGCGCGCTGATGGGCAATATCATCTACAGCACCGAGGACGAGCAGATCGTGCGGCGCGACGAAACCTCATGGCTGGTCGATGGCCTCACGCCGCTGGTGGACCTGAAGAAGGCGCTGGACCTCGACGAGCTGCCGGGCGAGGATTACGTCGATACCGCCGCCGGGCTGGTGATCTACACGCTCAAACGCATCCCGAAGAAATCCGAAGCGATCGAAGCGGCGGGTTTTCGCTTCGAAGTGCTGGATATCGACCATCACAAGATCGATCAGTTGCTGGTCTCGCGGCTGCCGCCGGCGAAGCCGCTCCAGCCGTAAGCGCGCGGCGATATTGCTCCACCGTGGTGGGCAGCTGGAACACCACGATCCACGCGCCGACCACCAGCACCGCCGCGGCAGCGGCCATACCCAGGCGCAGCGGCGCCAGCCGCTCTGGCTCATGCAGGGTAGCGTACGCGGTGCCCAGCAGAACGATCCAGGCAAAACCAAGCGCGCAACCGGCCAGCACGTCGGACAGCCAGTGCATGCCAAGGTAGAGCCGCGACAGGCAGATCAGCGTTACCGCCACCGCGGTCAGCGCGACCACGGGGATCCGGACGCGCCATGGCTGGCGCAGACACAGCAGGAAGGCCAGGAAACCGTAGGTCACCATGCTGCTGGTGGCGTGCCCGCTGGGAAAGGAGAAAGACTCCAGGCCGCTGTAGATGCTGGCCGGACGGCTGCGCTCAAGGGCTAGCTTGAGCACCATCACGCAAGCGCGCGCGCCGACCAGCGCTCCCACCCAGTAAGCCGCCGCCACCCAGGCACGGCGCCACGCCAGCCAGGCAAACACCGTCACGCCCACCGCCACGGAAACACGCGCGCCGCCCAGTTCGGTCAGCGCCACCATGACCGTATCCAGCCACCCTTGCTGCCACGCGCGCAGCTGCGCGAACACGGCCCGGTCCACTTGCACCAGCGACGCGCCCTCGGCGATGGACTCGCCCAGCCACAACAAAGCCGCGGCACATGCCAGCAGCAAGGCGCCGGCCAGCGCCAGCAGGAACAGCTCGGCGATATCGCGCTCCAGCATGCGGGCCACGCGCGGCCACTGCTGGCCGGCACGCGCGTGCAGCGCATCGCGGCCACGCAGGCGCGCGGCATCGAGCCGGCGCACCAGTGGCTGGATGACCAGCATCAAGCCGCGCACCAGGCAAAGCAGCAAGAGCACGAACAAGCCGAGCAGGCCCACTACGCCCAGCGCGGTCGCCGGCGTGAGCCAGGAGACGGCAACCATCCGCTCAGCCTCCGGCCGCCATGCGCGCGATATTGGCGCGCGCCGTCGCTTCGCAATCGGCGAACGCGGGCGTGAGGAAAAGCTGCGTGCGTTGCGCCAGGCCCTGGAGGAAAGCGATCCTGCGCTGCATGAAGGCCGCGAACAGGGCATCGCCGTCCAGGCCGGTGCGATTGGCCAGCAGCGCCTTGTTTTCTTCGAACACGGCGATGGTCCAGGCGTCGAAATCCGCCGGCTGCCCGGCCAGGCGGTAGAGATCGAGATCGAGCACGAGTCCGGACTCCGGCACCGACGCGCGATGCCCGCGCGTATCCATCACGATGCGCGCGGCCAGCGACGTCACCGAGGCATCGACGCCGCTGACCATGGTCTCGATCAGCACGGCCGAGGCCGCTTCGTTATGCCCGCAACCGGGCACGTAGATCGCGTCGTGGAACAGCACCGCCAGCGCCTGCGCGGGTGTCAGCGCCACGCCGCGCGCCTGCGCGGTCTCGAACATCTCCAGTACATGACGGCGATCATGGTAATGCCGGAAAGGCGCGTCGTAGCAGGCGAGCACCTGCAATACCGTCGCGCGCGGCAGGAAGTCCAGGCAGCCCAGCGCCGCTGGCCAGTCCGGCGCGAAACGCGCTTGCGTGCCTTGCGGCGTGGCCACGCTTTCGGTGAACACATCCAGCGGCCGCACCCACAACTGGGAGCGGTCCCGCATCGCCTCGTAGACGACAACCTGCGACAGGTCGGACTCGATCCGGCCGAGGCCGACGATGGCATAGGCGCCGCCTTTGTAGTGGCGGTGCGGCATGCCGCGGAGATAGTCGGAAGGCGAATCGTCGCCGGACGAGGCGTGCGGGAAAGGCAATGAGGAAGACCGGGTCATGGGCAGCTGTTCAGATCGGAACAGCGTCATGATAGAGCATTGACTGCGCGGGACCGCGCGGCTTGCAGCGCGTTCATGCACACCCCCCGATGCAAAAGCCCCACGGCTTCGTCAGGATTCGCGGGGCTTTGCGTACTGCCGATGGAGAGGGTGACCGCCATACCCCCATACCCAATACGCAAGTCCAACACGGCGGCTCCTCTCGATGCGCCACGGCGTCAATGCATAGCGCTCATAAATATGTCTACGCTTGACTTGACGACTGCGCCTCAACCTTGTGCCGCACTGACCTGGCTGCCGCGACCATGTTGGTCAACGCGGCTTCCACCTCTTCCCAGCTACGGGTCTTGAGGCCACAGTCCGGGTTGACCCACAGCCGCTCAATGGGAACAAATTCCGAGGCGCGCTCGAGCAGCCGTTCCATCGCGTTCGCGCTCGGTACACGCGACGAATGCGTGTCGTAGACACCCGGGCCAATGCTGTTCGGGTAGGCGAACTCACCGAATCCGTCCAGCAACTCCATCGACGAACGCGCAGCCTCGATCGTGATCACGTCCGCATCCAGCGCGGCGATCGACGGAAGGATGTCGTTGAACTCCGAGTAGCACATGTGGGTGTGGATCTGCGTGGCGTCGGCAACGCCGCCCGCTGCGATCCGAAACGCGCGCGTGGCCACATCGAGATAAGCGGGCCAGTCGCTCTTGCGTAGCGGCAGCCCTTCACGAAATGCAGGCTCGTCGATCTGGATGACACGGATGCCAGCCTCTTCCAGGTCGACAACCTCATCGCGAATGACCAGCGCCAGTTGCAGCACCGTGATGGCTTTCGGCTGGTCGTCGCGAACAAACGACCATTCGAGCATCGTCACCGGCCCGGTCAGCACACCCTTCACCAGCCGCTCGGTCAAGGATTGGGCATGGCAGGCCGCATCCACGATCATCTGCTCCGGACGGTCGATGTCGCCATAAAGGATCGGCGGCTTGACGCACTGGGAACCGAAACTCTGGACCCAGCCATTCTCGGTCAGTGCGAAGCCCCAGAGCTTGCCCGCGAGAAACTCGACCATATCGTTGCGCTCGACTTCTCCATGCACCAGAACGTCGAGCCCAAGCTCCTCCTGCTTTCGAATGACGACGGCCGTTTCGGCTCGCATGCGTTCAAGATAATTGAGCGCGCGCATCTCGCCACTCCGATATGCCGCACGCGCCTGCCGGATCGCGGGTGTCTGCGGAAACGAGCCAATCGTCGTGGTCGGCAAGATCGGTAGTTTCAGCGAATCACGTTGCACCCGGCTCCGATCGGCGAACGGGCTCCTGCGGCCAGCCATGGTGTCTGTGATAGCGGCCACGCGTCTCTGGATCACAGCATTGTTGACGGTGCCAGAATGGCGTCGCGACGCGAGGGCGAAATCGGCGGCTGCCATTGTCGGTTCGGCGGCCACCGGATCGCGCAGCGCCACTGCAATCGCGCTGATCTCGATGAGTTTCTCTGTTGCGAAGGCCAGCCATGAGCGGAGCTCGGTATTGAGTCTTTGCTCCGAGGCCAGCGTAACCGGTACGTGTGCGAGCGAGCAAGACGGTGCAATCCACAGTCGTTCACCGCGTTCCTTGTGCAAGCCTTCCAGCGAGGCCGCGATCCGACGAAGATCGGCCCGCCAGATATTCCGACCGTCGATCACGCCGACGGACAGCACCTTGTCTGCCGGAAGCGCCAGGCGCCACGCGTCGAGTTGCCCCGGCGAGCGCACCAGATCGATGTGCACACCCTGAACAGGCAGCGCCGAGACACGCTCCGCATGATCGGCGGCCGTGTCGAAATAGGTCGCGAGCAGCACGTTGACATCCGAGTTTCCGAGCGCTTCATAGGCAAAGCCGATCGCATCGAGCCAATTCCCGTCGAGATCGAGGCAGAGTGCCGGCTCATCTAGCTGGACCCATTCGATACGCCGCTCCTTCAACCGCGCAAGAATGTGGTTGTAGCGCTTGACCAGCTTCGGCAGCAGCGACAGCCGATCGAATCCGGGAACCCGCGACTTGGACAGCCACAGATACGTGACTGGCCCGATCAATACTGGTTTGACTGCATGGCCCAGTGCGATCGCCTCATCGATTTCGTCGAATAACCAGTCGACGCCACCATCGAAGGTGGTATCCGGCCCAAGCTCCGGTACGAGGTAGTGATAGTTGGTATCGAACCACTTGGTCATCTCCAGCGCCGGCTCTGCTTTGTTGCCTCGTGCCAGTTCGTGGTACTGGGAGAGCGTCAGCGCCGTCGGCTCGAAGCCAAACCGGCTCGGGAGCGCGCCCAGCAACGCGGTGAGGTTCAGCATCGGATCGAACCAGGCAAAATCACCGACCGCAACGAAGTCCAGGTTTGCGGCCCGCTGCAACTCCCAGTGACGGGCACGCAAATCCTTGCCAACACCCCGCAAATACAGATCGTCCGACTCCCCACGCCAAAACGATTCTTGTGCGAACTTGAGTTCGCGACGCGCGCCGATGCGCGGAAAGCCGGAGATGTGGGTGCGGGGCATGCGGAATCCTTGAGTTGATGCTGCGCAGTGTGCAAGGCACGAAATGATTCATCAAGCGACATGTTCTCATCAGCATATGAATCGTATTCATCTCAAGGGAGGGGGGCTTGTTGACCGTGATGTGGGCCTCGCCCAGGACCTTCTCGGCTTCCTTGCCGGTGATCTTCTTGGCGCGCAGGGTCGACCAGCATCACGTGGCTCTCGGTGCGGCCGGAGACGATGCGCAGGCCGCGCTCGATGAGCGTTTCGGCCATGACCTGAGCATGGCCCGGGATAGACTGCCAGGGCGCTGTGCCGCACACCTCCGGTCCTGACCGCCGGTGCGGCACTGCTGTATGGCGCGATGGCCGGCTCAGGCGTTGGCGCGCAGCGTCTTGGCGGCCGCCACCATGTTGGTGAGCGCCGGCAGTACTTCTTCCCACTGGCGCGTCTTCAGGCCGCAGTCCGGGTTCACCCACAGGCGTTGCGCCGGAATACGCTCTGCAGCCTTCCTCATCAGTTGCACGATGTGCTCCTGCGTCGGGATGTTCGGCGAGTGGATGTCATACACGCCCGGGCCGATCTCGTTCGGGTAGTTGAAGTTGTCGAACGCATCGAGCAACTCCATGTCCGAGCGCGAGGTCTCGATGGTGATGACGTCGGCATCCATGTCGGCGATCGACGCGATGATGTCGTTGAACTCCGAATAGCACATGTGCGTATGGATCTGCGTCTCGTCTCCCACGCCATTGGCCGTGATGCGGAACGATTCCACGGCCCAGTCGAGGTATTCCTTCCACTGCGACTTGCGCAGCGGCAGGCCTTCGCGCAGAGCGGCTTCATCGATCTGGATCACGCGCACGCCGGCCTTTTCCAGGTCAATCACTTCCTCGCGGATCGCCAGCGCAAGCTGGTAGCACGACACCGAGCGCGGCTGGTCGTCACGGACGAACGACCAGTTCAGGATCGTCACCGGGCCGGTCAGCATGCCCTTCATCGGCTTGCTGGTGAGCGACTGGGCGTATTTGATCCATTCCACGGTCATCGCCTTCGGGCGGCTGATGTCGCCGAACAGGATAGGCGGCTTCACGCAACGCGAGCCGTAGGACTGCACCCAGCCGAACTGGCTGAAGGTGTAGCCGTCGAGTTGTTCGCCGAAATACTCGACCATGTCGTTGCGCTCGGCTTCGCCGTGCACCAGCACGTCCAGGCCCAGCGCTTCCTGCTCGCGCACGCTGCGGGCGATCTCGGCCTGCATCGCGGCCTTGTAGCCTGCTTCGTCAAGCTTGCCGCTCTTGTACTGGCTGCGTGCCAGGCGGATATCCGCCGTTTGCGGGAACGAACCGATCGTGGTGGTCGGATAGGCGGGCAGGTTCAGCAGCGCGGCCTGCTTGCCGGCGCGTGTCGGATAGGCGTTCTTGCGCTGGCCCAGTGCGGGATTGATCCTGGCGAGCGCTGCCTTGACCGCCGGGTTGTTCACGCGCGGCGATGCACGGCGGGCGGCGATGGCGGCCTGGTTGGCGGCCAGCTCGGCCTTGACCGCTGCGCGGCCCTGGTTCAGCGCGGTGGCCAGTACCTTCAGTTCATCGAGCTTCTGCAGCGCGAACGCGAGCCACGAACGGACATCGGCGTCCAGCTTCTGCTCGCTATCCAGATCCACCGGCACGTGCAGGAGGGAGCACGACGGAGCGATCCAGAGACGGTCGCCGAGGCGCTTGGCAACCGGCTCGAGCCAGTCCAGCACGCCGTTGAGGTCCGTCTTCCAGATATTACGACCATTGATCACGCCCAGCGAAAGCACACGGTCTTGCGGCAGTTGCGCGACCACGGCTTCGACTTCGGCGCGGGCGTTGACGGCGTCCAGGTGCAGGCCCTGCACCGGCAGCGAGCAGGCCAGCGGCAGGTTTGCCAGCAGTTGGCCGAAGTACGTGGCCAGCAGCAGCTTGACCTTGCCGGTCGCCAGCGCCTGGTAGGCGGTGGTGAAAGCCTTCTGCCAGTCGGCCGCTAGCTCGGTCACGAGAATCGGCTCGTCGATCTGCACCCATTCCACGCCTTGCGCCGCCAGCGTAGCGAGCAGTTCGGCGTAGACGGCAACCAGGCCCGGCAGCAGTGCCAGCTTGTTCGAGTCGTCCTTGGCCTTGCCCAGCGCCAGGTAGGTCACGGGGCCGACGATCACCGGCTTGGCCTTGACGCCTTGTGCCCGGGCTTCGGCCAGTTGTTCCAGCAAGCGCGTGGCATCCAGCTTGAACGCCGTGGCGGCGCTGAATTCGGGGACGATGTAGTGGTAGTTGGTGTCGAACCACTTGGTCATCTCGCCGGCGGCGACACCGCCGCAGCATGCGCTGTGGTCTTCGAGGCCCTTGGCCGAGCGGCCGCGCGCCACGCGGAAGTAGTTGTCCAGCGCGTCGCCATGGAAGCCTTGCACGCGCAAGGGCAGGTTGCCGAGCGTGAAGCTCATGTCCAGCACCTGGTCATAGAAGGCGAAGTCGCCCACCGGCACCAGATCGAGGTTCGCCTGGTTTTCCCAATGGCGCTGGCGCAACTGAGCGCCCAGCCTCTTCAGTTCGTCGCGCGACGATTCGCCCTTCCAGTAGGATTCCTGCGCAAACTTCAGTTCGCGCTTCGCGCCGATACGGGGAAAGCCCAGGTTATGTGTCGTTGCCATCATGTCGCCTTGATTGGATCAGGTTGCTGATGGCCGGATAGTAAAGACAGGGATGCATGAAGTAAAATGGTGATAATTCAACAATCCATTAGTTTTACTCATTTAACCCCATGCTCGAGAGAATTCACCTGGCCATCGTCCAGGCCGTCGAGAAGCACGGCTCGCTGACCGCCGCCGCCGGCGTGCTCTGTGTGACGCAATCTGCCCTCAGTCATTCGATGAAAAAGCTGGAGCAGCAACTTGGCACCGATATCTGGCTGCGCGAGGGTCGCAGCCTGCGTCTGACCCAGGCCGGTCAATACCTGCTCGCCGTGGCAAACCGCGTGCTGCCGCAACTTGACCTGGCTGAAGAGCGGCTTGGGCAATATGCCCAGGGCGAGCGCGGCGCATTGCGCATTGGCATGGAGTGCCACCCCTGCTACCAGTGGCTGCTCAAGGTGGTGGCGCCCTACCTCGCTCGTTGGCCGGACGTCGACGTCGACGTCAAGCAGAAATTCCAGTTTGGCGGGATTGGCGCGCTCTACGGCTATGAGATCGACCTGCTCGTGACGCCAGACCCGCTCTACAAACCGGGCCTGCGCTTCGAGCCGGTATTCGACTACGAGCAGGTATTGGTGGTCAATGGTGAGCATCCGCTTGCCGCGGTCGAGTACGTCAAGCCGGAACACCTGACGCGGGAGGTGCTGGTCACCTACCCGGTGGAGATCGACCGGCTCGATATCTACAATCAGTTCCTGATGCCTGCCGGCGTCACACCCAGGCGCCACAAGGCCATCGAGACCACCGACATCATGCTGCAGATGGTGGCCAGCGGCCGCGGCGTGGCCGCGCTTCCCCGCTGGCTGGTGGAGGAATATGCCGACAAGATGGACGTCGTACCCGTACGACTGGGGAAGGACGGTATCGCCAAGCAGATCTTCCTGGGCGCCCGTGAGGCCGACACCGAAATCGACTACCTCAAGGCGTTCGTCGAGCTGGCGCGCAAGCCGGCTGCGGCCTTGATGGAACAGCAGGAGATCCAATGACACGACATGATCGCAAACCGCTGGCTTTGCCTGACGGGCACCGCAAGGTGCTGCTGCATTCGTGCTGCGCGCCTTGCTCCGGCGAGGTGATGGAAGCCATGCAGGCGTCTGGCATCGACTTTGCGGCCAGGCAGGAATTGCGAGAGCCGGCCCATGTTGTTGCGCGACCCTATCCACGGCGACATCGAGCTGAGCAAGCTCGAAACCGCCGTGGTCGACCTGCCGGTGATGCAGCGCCTGTGAGGCATCAAGCAGCTCCGCGGGGGCTTCGCGCCCATCTGTCCGATTTTAAAGTGAGGAAATCAAACTCGATCTTTGAGTATTCGATTGAAAAGCTCAATCATCTTTGACCATCCTCGCTCGGCGGCCACCGAATCGTAGACAGAGAAATCTGGCGTCATCCAGCCGTGCGCTGCTCCGACATATGTCTCTGCACAGTACCGTACACCGGCTTGATCGAACGCGTTCTCGAGTCGCTGCGCCATTGGTAACGGATAGCTCTCGTCGCCTTCGGCCGCTGCGATATATAGTTCGGCCTTCAATCGCGGTGCATAGCGATGTGGACTTGCAGGTGCGTCGGTCGCGAGATTACCACCGTGAAAGCTGGCTACAGCCGCAAAGCGGTCGGGGTATGTACCTGCGGCGGTAATGGCCATACCGCCACCCATGCAGAAGCCAACCGCACCTACGTTTTTACCCTCGACATCAATACGCGTATCCAAGTAAGTCAGAAGCGCTCCTGTGTCCTCAGCTGCCTTTTCGTTGCCCGTGGTCGCCATCAATGGGCCGAGGATCGACCGTACATCACCCTTGAACACTTCGACAGGATCAAAAGGTCCGTAAGGGCCGTACCGATAAAAGAGGTCGGGCAGCAGCACAACATAGCCGGCATTCGCCAAGCGCTGAGCCATTTCCAATGCGGCAGGCCTAACGCCACCCGCATCCATATAGAAAATAATGGCAGGCAAACGTGTTCCCGCATTGGAGGTGAAAATATGAACAGGGCAAACGCCGTCGCGAGTTGAAATGTTCGCCTTTTCATAAGTCATGACATCGTACCTGTAACGGAGGGAAATGAAGAGAACGTTTCATGGAGTCAGATTACGAGTTGATAAGTCTATCCCATCGATAGGAAATGTATCGATGGGGCAGCCGACGTTTGCCGAGCGATTGCCAACGATTCTACTCGCTACGTCGAATGACCCTTTGTGTCTGCGGATTCAACCGCTTTCCTTCATTCGGGTCGACGCGATGGCAATGGGCCGTTCTCAAAAGTTCAACGGCCATTCGCTTACCGCAGGGTCGCTTGCCGCCTGTCGGTGCGGTCACCCACACCGGGTTCTTTACCAAGCTGGGTGAGTGACTGCTTTCGCGTGAAACAGATGCCCGGAGTCCGAACGCCAAGCTGCGCCCGTACCTTGCGATAGTTTTCTCCATCCGTCTAATCATGTCGATCGGCAAGAGCTTTTCCACACCGACGCAGGAACCTGACTTCTTTGCTGTGCTCCGGCATTTTTATTGCGGCAAGCAATATTTATTTTCTCGAATAAGTACTAATTCTGTCTTGTTTATATCTGAATCAAATAAATATCACGATCCCGCCTGAGATTTCTGGAGATAAACTCTTATGACTTTGACGCGTCCAGGGTGGAGATATGGGAAAAAGAGTTCAAAAATGGTGCTCGGCGACAGCTCTGTTAGCGGCCTGTTCCTTCGCCAGCGCACAGTCATGCCACATCTACTTCACTTCGCCAGCAAAGAACAGCGTACTCCGGGCACCGATCACCACCATCACCGGCTCGGGCAGCGGCCATGCGCAGCCCACGGATCAAGGATCGGCAACTGCAATTTTGAACGGGACCGTCTTCTTTTCCAGGGCCGGGACATTTACGGCCCTGCTTCAGTTCCTGGGTTCGGGGCAGGCGGTCGCGTGGCTGAGAGAAGGCCGCAATCAATTAGACGTTCGAGTTCGGTCAATAGCTGCTCTGCTTCCGACTCTATGCGGCTGTTCTACGTACGCCCGGATGACACTTGCTATTCTCGGGTGGAAAATTTGGAGAAGATTGCTAGGCTACCAGGCGATCCCACTAATGGGTTTATCGTGAATCAGACTTGCATTGCGAAATATTCATGCGGGAGTCGGATGCAGATGGAGCGGCCCGAGTGGCTCACGAAGGTTGTCCCTGCCTTTGTGGATCCGTTTCTGTCGAGTACGGGTGAATGGAAATCGGTGCTGGAAAACTGTCGCAATACGAATTCGCTAGTGCCTGATTACGGCATTAGGCGTCTCTGCGAAGCCAGCATGGCGGACTATCATATCAAGGCGGATCTTCAAGCGGCCCTCAATAGCAACGGATGTGGCACGAACGCCGACTGGGATGAGGTGGGTGGGTACATTGGCGAGTGTGTGGCGGAACAAAACGGTGGCGTCGAGGCCGTCGTGGCAAAGCACATCGTCGTCTCCAAGCGCAATGATATCCGGGGAAACTGCGTGAAGCATCGTGAGAAAAATGGCCTCCCAATCGAATTCTAATAGGACCGTCTATATGAAGCACATCATTTCTGCAGTTCTCCTTTCTACCGCTTGCGCCGTTTCCATCGCCCAAACGCCTGGCGGCTACACAGGCAGCGAGCCGAACGTGGAGTTGCGTGTCAGCGTCAATGGCCAGACTGTCATAGGCACCCGCGAGTTGGAGAAGATGCGGTTGTCTGATGACGCCGTGGCCAGGGCCATTGAGCAGAATGCCATCCCGATGGCACGAGGCACTAGCGTGCAGTTAAAGGTTGAAGTGATCGAGCCCAACGGCATTGCGAACGATGTCACTGCGAGTCCTGCCACAATTTACAGTGTCGTCAGTACCAAAAGCCTAGCTGTGACCGGGCAAGGACTGGCAACCGCGTTGCCTGGCGATCAACCGTCAGAGTTGGGGGACCTTTTCGTGTTCTACAACACACCCCAAAAATCAGGCTTCAATCGAATTCTCTTCAGGATTCAGATCGTCGCTAATCCAATCAACAGTCAACAGCGTTACGTTAGCCCGTCTCCTGCTTCCAACCCGTAAGCCAAGCGCGCGAGTTGCCACCCGCCCAGCACCGCAGGTAGTCGTGTAATGGCCGCCTGTCCCACCGGCAGGCTGATCCCGAATTCCAGCAGGAATCCGTGGATCTGATTGCTTGTCTTTGTGCGATCAGAATCAGCGATTCGCGCACACGGTGCAGCGCCGACAGTGTCTGCTGAGACTCCGTCTTGGGCGTGACAAACCTCATCGACGGGCGTGAAGCCGCCTCGCAAATCGCCTCGGCATCGACAAAATCGTTCTTGTTGCTCTTGACGAAGTGCCGCACATGATGGCCTGCAGAAAAGAAAACACCCTACCGTGTTACCCGCGTGTAGGGTGGGGGTGACCATCTCATTAAGCCCGCGCGTAGCGCGACTCTAGAATACTGAAGGAGCTTGTCAATTCAAGGGATCCCGCCACAATTGAGGCTGCCTTGATCGCGCCCTCGCGCCACTCGAAAATACGCTGCTCAGCAAGCTTTACGGCTGGTGGGGTAGAGGCAGCACCAAAAGAAAAAGCCCTTGATTTCCAAGGGCTTTTTCCATACTGCTGGCGGAGAGGGTGGGATTCGAACCCACGGTAGGCTCGCACCTACGCCTGATTTCGAGTCAGGTACATTCGACCACTCTGCCACCTCTCCGGTAACTGGGTCGCTTGTCGCGAAGAACAAGATTATAGAGGAACCCCCGCCTCTGCCGCAAGCCCTTTGCGGCGATAAATTACGCCTCGGGTTCCAGGCGCGTCAGGCCGCCCAGATATGGCTGCAATGCGGCCGGTACCGTCACCGAGCCATCGGCGTTCTGGTAGTTTTCCAGGATCGCCACCAGCGTGCGGCCAACGGCAAGGCCGGAACCATTGAGCGTATGCAGCAACTCCGGCTTGCCCTGCCCCGCGCGGAAGCGGGCCTGCATGCGGCGCGCCTGGAAATCGCCCATATTCGAGCAGGAGCTGATCTCGCGGTAGGTGCCTTGCGCGGGGATCCACACTTCCAGGTCATAGGTCTTGGTGCTGCCGAAGCCCATGTCGCCGGTGCACAGCACAATGGTGCGGAACGGCAGGTCGAGCTTCTTCAGGATGGCTTCGGCGTGGCCGGTGAGCTGCTCCAGCGCATCGAACGCGTGCTCGGGCTGCACCACCTGCACGAGTTCGACCTTGTCGAACTGGTGCTGGCGGATCATGCCGCGCGTGTCCCTGCCGTAGGAGCCGGCTTCCGAGCGGAAGCAAGGCGTGTGGGCAACGAAGCGCAGCGGCAGCTTGTCGCCGGCCACGATGGCGTCGCGCACGATATTGGTCAGCGGCACCTCGGCGGTGGGGATCAGGTAGAAGTTCTCGATGCGCTCGCCCTCTTCACTGCCAAACTTGCGCGGCACCTTGAACAGGTCTTCCTCGAACTTGGGCAGCTGGCCGGTGCCGCGCATCGATGCAGCGTTGACGATGTAGGGCACGTACATTTCGGTGTAGCCGTGCTCGAGCGTATGGGTATCGAGCATCAGCTGCACCAGCGCGCGGTGCATGCGCGCGACGCCGCCGCGCAGCATGGAGAAGCGCGAACCCGTGACCTTGGTCGCGGTATCGAAATCCAGCCCGAGGCGTTCGCCCACGTCGACGTGGTCCTTGACCTCGAAATCGAAGCTGCGCGGCGTGCCGACGCGGCGCACTTCCACGTTCGCGCTTTCGTCGCCGCCCACCGGCACGCTTTCGTGCGGCAGGTTGGGAATGGCCTCCAGGATCTCCGAGAGCTGGGCCTGGATTTCTTCCAGGCGCGCGGCCGATGCCTTGAGGGCATCGCCGATGCCGCCGACTTCGGCCATCACCGCCGAAGCGTCTTCGCCCTTGCCCTTGAGCATGCCGATCTGCTTGGACAGGCTGTTGCGGCGTGCCTGCAGTTCCTCGGTCTGGGTCTGCAGTTGCTTGCGCTCGGCTTCGAGTGCCTGGAAGGCCGCTACGTCGAGTTGGAATCCGCGCGTGGCAAGGCGTTGCGCCACGGCGTCGATGTCTTTGCGGAACAGCTGGATGTCTAGCATGTTGCGTATGAGGGGAGGTGCATGGGCCAGCGGCATGCCGGCGGACCCGCCATTTTACTGTACTGGCCGGGGCAAGCACGGAACCGCCGGCCGGGAACAGGGTGGCAGATCGGGCGTTGTTCGCGACGGCAGGCAGGCCGGTCCTGCCGATGGGCGCTATTTTGCCCCGCCCTCGCCGCCCTCGCCGCCTTCGTCCCCGCCCTTGCCTTTGCCTTGCTGCCGCTGCCATTGCGCGTCGAGATCGCGCAGGTGACGCAGCTTGTCGCCGATCTTGCCCTCCAGCCCGCGCGGCGTGGGTTGGTACCAGCCCTGGCGCCTGAGGTCGTCGGGGAAGTAATGCTCGCCGGCGGCGTAGGCCTCGGGCTCGTCGTGCGCGTAGCGGTAGGCGTGGCCGTGGCCCAGCTCTTTCATCAGCTTGGTCGGGGCGTTGCGCAAGTGGGTCGGCACGCCGCGCGACTTGTCTTTCGCCACGAAGGCGCGTGCGGCGTTGTAGGCGTTGTAGCCCGCATTGGACTTGGGCGCCACGGCCAGGTAGATCAGCGCCTGCGCCAGCGCGAGCTCGCCTTCGGGCGAGCCCAGGCGCTCGTAGGTCTCGGCTGCGTCGAGCGTGATGCGGGCGGCACGCGGATCGGCCAGGCCGATGTCTTCCCACGCCATGCGCACGATGCGGCGCGCCAGGTAGCGCGGATCGGCGCCGCCGTCGAGCATGCGGCAGAACCAGTAGAGCGTGGCATCCGGGTCGGAACCGCGCACCGACTTATGCAGCGCGCTGATCTGGTCGTAGAAGGCGTCGCCGCCCTTGTCGAAACGGCGCAGGTTCTCCGACAGCGCACTGCCGAGCAGCGCCTTGTCGATGATGGCCGCGCCGGCGCTGCGCGCGGCGCGCGCCACGATCTCGATGTTGTTGAGCAGCTTGCGGCCGTCGCCATCGGCGGAGGCAACGATCAGCTGCAGCGCTTCGTCCGCCCATTGCAGGCCGCCCAGCTCCTCGCTGGCGCGACGCGCCAACTGCGTCAGCTCATCATCATCCAGGCTCTTGAGCACATACACCGCGGCGCGCGACAGCAAGGCGCCGTTGACCTCGAACGAGGGGTTCTCGGTGGTGGCGCCGATAAAGGTGAACAGCCCGCTTTCCACGTGCGGCAGGAATGCATCCTGCTGGCTCTTGTTGAAGCGGTGCACCTCGTCCACGAAAACCAGCGTGCGGCGGCCATGGGCGCGGTATTGCTCGGCGCGCTCGACCGCCTCGCGGATGTCCTTGACGCCAGAGAGGACCGCCGACAGCGCGATGAACTCGGCGTCGAAGGCCGTGGCCATCAGCCGCGCCAGCGTGGTCTTGCCCACGCCGGGCGGGCCCCAGAGGATCATGGAGTGCGGCTCGCCGGACGCGAACGCCACCCGCAGCGGCTTGCCGGCGCCAAGCAGGTGTTGCTGGCCGATCACCTCGTCGATATTGCGCGGACGCAAGCGCTCGGCCAGGGGTTGTTGGGAACGATCGGGAGCTTCGGAAAACAGCGTGTCCGCCACGGTATGCAGGCCTTATGTCAGGGCAGGCGCGCACGGTACGAACCGCTGCGCCCAGGAACGTGACAGTGTAGACCATCGCGCCGGCCCGCCTGGGCGAGCGCCTCAGCGCACAGCGCGCTCGTTGCGCGTGAAGGCATCCAGCACGCCGGCGCGCTCGCTGCCTACGCGCTTGCGCCACGCCGTGATCGCACCCGCGCTGGCCTCGCGCAGCGCCTGCTGCACAGCGGCTGCCGGGCTGTCTTCGATGGTCACGCCATTGGCACGCATGCGCGCGGTGTTCTCCACCAGCCGGGTATCCAGGCGCGCCCACTGCTTTTGCTCGGTAGCCTGCGCGGCGGCGTCCACGGCGGCACGCAAGGCGGGCGACAGGCCCGCATAGGTGGCCGCATTGACCGTGGTGAAGGACAGCGGCATGGCATAGCCGATGGCCGTGAAGCTGGGCAGGTAATCCCACAGCTTGCGCCCCGCGCCGCCGTCGCCCGAGGACAGCACCGCATTGACCGAGCCGTCCTTCAGGCGCGGCATCGCGTCGGCAAAGGACAGGCTGGTGGCCTGTGCGCCGGCAGCGCGCATGACCTCGGTGGAGGTCTCGTCATAAGTGCGTACCGACAGCGCGCGCAGGTCGGCCAGCGTGGCTAACGGATTGCGGGACCACAGCCCGGTCGGCGGCCACGGCGTGACATACAGCAAATGCTGCCCCTGCGCCTCGAAGGCGCGCGCGTAGTCGGCGCGGGCCAGTTCGGCCAGGCGCCGGGCGGATTCTATTGACGTGGCGACGAAAGGCAGCGAAGACAGCAGGAACAGCGGATCGACTGCGCCCAGCGCGCCGCCGAAGGCGTCGCCCCCCTCCAGCCGCCCTTCCTTCACCGCGGCAGGCATCTGCGCTGACTTCACGCCCGTGCTGGCATCGAAGCTGGGCTTCACCTCGATGGCGCCGGCCGTGCGTGCCTTCACCTCTTCGGCGAAGGTGGCCAGCCCTTCGCCCGGCATGGCGCTGGCCGGGTATTCGGTGGCCATGCGCCAGGTGGTGGCGTTGGCGGCGGGTTGCGCCCAGCTCTGGCCAGCGCCGCAGGCAAGCAGGGCGAGCAGCAAGCCGCTGCGCAGCAGTCGACGGCGCAGCGGACGGGATGCGCACTTCAGGGATGCAGACATGGTGGAAATCCTGTGGCGTGAGGTAGTGAAGCGATCGTGTCCGAATGGACGGGTTAAATGCAGGCCGCCAAGGCCCTCGCGACGCGCGCTCAGCCGCGCCGGAAGGCCACTATGTCCTCGACTTCCACGCGGATGCCGATGCGCTCGCCGAGCGCATGGTCGTGGTGCGATGGCACCAGCGACAATACCTGCCCGCCGCCAGCCAGGCGCAGCGTGTACAGGATATCGGCGCCGCGAAAGGCCTTGTGCAGGATCTCGGCCTGCAATGGGCTGGCGTCGTCATGGACGATATCGTCAGGGCGGATCAGCACGTCCACCTCGGTGGTGGCGGGCGGCACGCCAAGCGGTTCACGGCTATGCAGCGTGCCCAGTTCCAGCGTAACCGTGTCCGGGCCGGCGAGTCGACCCGGCATCAACACGCCCTGGCCGATAAAGTCCGCAACCACGCGCGTGGCGGGCCGGTGATAAAGGTTGTGCGCGCTGTCCCACTGCTCGATCGCGCCGGCGTGCATCACGCCGATCTCGTCGGCCATGGCGAAGGCCTCGTGCTGGTCGTGCGTGACCAGGATGGCGGTGGTGCCCTGGGCCTTGAGGATGTCGCGCACCTCCAGGCTCAGGCGTTCGCGCAGCTCGATGTCCAGATTGGAGAACGGCTCGTCGAGCAGCAGCAACTCCGGACGCGGCGCCAACGCGCGCGCCAGTGCCACGCGCTGCTGCTGGCCGCCCGAGAGTTCATGCGGAAACTTGTCGCCGGAGCCGGCCAGGCCCACCAGGGCCAGCATCTCCCCGACCCGCGCGGCGCGTTCGCCGCGGCGCACGGCATGCAGCCCGAAGGCGACGTTGTCGGTCACACTCAGGTGCGGGAACAAGGCGTAGTCCTGGAACACCATGCCGATGCGCCGGTGCTCGGGGGCCAAGGAGAAACCCGGCGACGACATGACCTCCCCTTGCAACAGGATGCGGCCTTCGCGCAATGGCTCGAAGCCGGCGATGGCGCGCAACACGGTGGTCTTGCCGCAGCCGCTGGGCCCGAGCAGGCAGGCAATGCTGCCGCGCGCCAGGGTGAAGGACAGGCCGTTGACCACGGCATGGCTGCCAAAGCCGTGATGGATGCGATCGACCTCGATAACGGTGTCGGATCGTGCCGGCAGGGATGGACTGGAAAGGGGGTGGCCTCGCATGCCCGGCATTATATGGGGCCGGCATGCGCGTGTCGCGGCTGCGCAGTCCGCGCGGCGCCGCCCGCGCCGCTCCCGTTGCTAGAATGCGAAACCAGCGGGCCGGCGTTGCCACCGGCCCGCTGGTCCCGATTTCGCCAATTTCCCGACTCCCGACGCCAGCCCGCCACCGCATGACCCTGCTTCGCTCCAGCCGTACCAGCCGCCTGCACCCGCTCGCCCTTGTTGCCGGCCTGGCCGCCCTGCTGATTGCCCTGCCGATCGCGCAAGTGGCCAGCAGCCTGCTCACGCCCAGCGGCGACACCTGGCGGCACCTCGCCGACACGGTGCTGGCCGAGTACGTAGGCAACACCTTGTGGCTGCTGGCCGGGGTCTGTGCCGGCGTGCTGCTGCTGGGCGTGCCCACCGCCTGGCTGGTCAGCACCTACCGCTTTGCCGGACGGGGATGGCTGGAATGGGCCCTGGTGCTGCCGCTGGCGATGCCGGCCTATGTCATCGCCTACGCTTATACCGATGCGCTGCAGTTCGCCGGGCCGGTGCAAAGCTGGCTGCGCGCGCTGACCGGCTGGCGCGCGCGCGAATACTGGTTCCCGGAAATCCGCTCGCTGGGCGGGGCCATCGTGCTGTTCACGCTGGTGCTCTACCCCTATGTCTACCTGACCGCGCGCGCGGCCTTCCTGCAGCAGACCCTGAACACGCTGGAGGCGGCGCGCCTGCTTGGCTACGGCACCTGGGGCAGCGTATGGCGCGTCATGCTGCCGCTGGCGCGGCCTGGCATCGTCGCGGGCACCGCGCTCGCGCTGATGGAAACGCTGGCGGACTTCGGCACCGTGGCCTACTTCGGCATCCCGACCTTTTCCACCGGCATCTACCGCGCGTGGTTCTCGCTGGGCGACAAGAACGCCGCGGCCCAGTTGTCCGCCTGCATGCTGGTCTTTGTCATCGGCATCCTGCTGGTCGAGCGCATCAGCCGCGGCCGCGCCCGCGTGCACGGCGGCCAGCGCCGTGCCCCGGCCTATCGGCTGCATGGCTGGCGCGCCGCGCTGGCGCTGCTGGTATGCGTGCTGCCCGTGCTGCTGGGTTTCGCCATCCCGGCACTGATGCTGTGCAAGATGGCGCTGGCTGAGGGCGACGCGCAGTTTGGCCCGCGCTTTATCGGGCTGGTGCGCAACAGCTTCCTGCTTGCCAGTCTCACCGCGCTGGTGGCGGTCCTGGCTGCGCTGTTGATCGGCTATGCGGGACGCGGCATTGCGGCGGGCCGGGGCTGGCTGTTGCGCGTGCTGACGCGGGTGTGCGGCATGGGCTATGCGCTGCCCGGCTCGGTGGTCGCGGTCGGCGTGCTGGTGCCGGTGGCGCAACTGGACAACACCTTGTCATCCTGGCTGCAGCAGCATCTGGGATGGACGGTGGGTCTCTTGTTGACCGGCGGCATTGCCGCGCTGGTCTATGCCTACCTGGTGCGCTTCCTGGGCGTGGCCCTGCAAACTGTCAACGCGGGCCTGGTCAAGATCACGCCCGCCATGGATGCGGCATCGCGCAGCCTGGGCCACGGCCCCGGCGCCACGCTGCGGCGCGTGCACCTGCCGATGCTGCGCGGCAGCCTGCTGACCGCTGCGCTGATCGTCTTTGTCGATGTCATGAAGGAGTTGCCCGCCACGTTTGTGATGCGGCCGTTCAACTTCGATACGCTCGCCGTGCAGGCCTACAACCTGGCCTCCGACGAGCGCCTGGCCGAAGCCGCCACGGCGTCGCTGGTGATCGTGGCGGTGGGCCTGCTGCCGGTGATCCTGCTGTCGCGCTCGATACGGCGGGATGCGCGCCAATAGCCCGTGCGGCAGCAAACTGCTTTCCCTAAAGTTATCCGGCGCCCTGTCGATAAAACTCTGGTCGGGAGCTGTGCCCGGCACGCACGCACACCTGCGCGCGAGTCAAGCGGCCTGCCTCCGCCGCCGGCCTGCTTCGCGCCGCATCACGACTGCGCCGGCCGCAATCTTGCATGGCATTTGTTCGCAGCGTCTTCAGGAAGTGTTATGCAGCTTCGTTACCGCATGCTGGTGTTCAAGTTGGGCCGCCTGTCCCGCCAGGAGCGGATCAGCCCGGTCGACGAGATCGTGCTGGCGGGCCAACTGGCAGAACAACTGGAAAAACCCGGCATGGTCGAGCGCCTGGTGGCGGACCTGTTCGATCACGAGAACGCCCATGTCAGGCGCATCGCGCTCAATGCAGTCAGGCGCGCGCACGGCTACCGCCAGGCGGATCTTGCGCATGCCCTGCTGCGCAAGCTTGCCGATCCCGAGCCGTGGCTGCGTCATGACGCTGCCTGGATCCTCCACGAGGCGGGACTGGACAGCCCGTACATCCGCGCAGCGCTGCGCCAGCTTGCCGGCCCGGTCATGCTGCCTTACGACTTGCATCGCGCCCGTGCCAATCCCGCCGACGGGCTGCTGAACGCCCAGGTGCGCGCGCGGCAGGCACTGGACGTGCTGCTGGCACGCCAGATCGCGAGTACCGTGGTAGCCAAGCTGCCATACGCCAATGGCACGTTGGGACACACGCGCACGCGGCGGCGCGAGCAGTTGAAACAGACCTTTGAGAAACACAGGGAACGCGGCGCAAAGCTGCGCTTCCGGCGCCTGGAAAGCGGCGAAAACAAGGACGCGGCCGACTTGCAGCCGAGGTCGAAGCCGAAGCCGAAAGCCCTGTCATGAAAGATGGCGGCTCGCGCCAGCCGCTAACATAATGTGTTGAAAATCGGCCGAGATGCGCCCAGGATCCAATCTCCGCCCAGGTCCTCTCGCTTGCCGTGCCTACGAATTCTTCCCGAACGAATCGCGGATGCTTCGCCTTCAGGCGGTCTTGGCTTGGCTCGCGAAGTAGTCTGCGTACTCGTCCCTCACCACTTCCTCGATTCGCGCGAGTTCCCCGTCCGTCAGATCGGTGAACTTTGAGCGCTTGCGATGCGAGATCTCGCCATGGTTCTGCACGATCAGGTCGATCAGATTAGTCAAGCGCGACTGGGGCAAGTCCAGCCATCCTTCGAGCCTTGCCTTGCTCGCGTCGAACGCCTTCAGATATCGAATCTCCAGCGCAAGGTCCTCCCCGACGCATTGCTCGATGCATGCAAAGACGAACTCGCACAGCGCCGTCGCATCGAACGAGGCGTACAGCCAATAGGGCTGCGGCGACTTGACAAGTATCGTGTCGCTGTCCGCATCCAGGGCGTAGTTCAGCAAGCTCGTGCGCGGCCCGGAGTAGTCCTTGAGCAGACCGGCGTAGACCTGCAGGTTTTTCAGCATGCTTGCCGAGACGGGTAGCACGACGCCTTCCGGCGTGACACCGGCCTGACGCAGCAAATGGTGAATCAGGAATCGGTGCAGCCGGCCGTTACCATCGTAGAACGGGTGGATATAGACGAACCCGAACGAGACACATGCCGCGACGATGATGGGATCCACTTTCCCTTCGATCAGGCCAGCGACGTAGGCCAAGCCATTCATCATCGGCTCGACCTGCGCCGGCGCCGGCGGAATGTAGTCGGCGACATTTCGCAGCCGTCCACCGCGGGAGAGCCAGTTCTGGCGATCGCGATACGAGTACTCGGCCCGGATCGTCGAAATGATCTCGTTCTGCCAGTCGCAGAACTGCTCTTCGTCGAGGGAAACCGCTGCGCCGGCAAATTCCAACAGTCGCCTGAATCTCGCGACGCGCTGATTGTCCGGCAACTCCTTCTCGATCGAGTACGTCGATCGCGTCTCAGCCAGGTAGAGATAGTCCACCGCGCGTGCGAGAACCTCCGGCTCGAGCCGGTTGATGGCAGCGGCGATCATCCCCGGCAGGTCAGCCGCGATGAAGGCCTCGAGCCGCTCCGTTCGACGCACCAGCGGGCAGAATGCGGCCGGGCCCAGGTGGTTGTTCAGAATCCCGAGCTGCGCGTCGAGCTGGCTGGGACCCGTGACGTATTTCGCCTCGTCCAGCGTCGGTACACGGGCGGTACCGGTCGGCAACTTGTAGTCGAACTCGGCGCCAGCCAGCCACTTGGCGTAGAAGGCCGCAAGCCGGGCGTATCGCGATCCTGGAGTCGAAGCGAGCCATTGGCGTACTTCCTCCACGGCGGCTTGGTGTTCGAAGAGTGCCGCAAGCACGGTCAGGTTCAGCGGCTCCTTGCGCAGCGCGAAGGTCAGATGGTCGACAGTCGTGTCCTCGCCGCGGTGGCGGTTCCGGGGATACACCGTCTTGATGCTCCCGTCGGCGCCCGTGTGGGTGCTCATGACACCCGTCTTATCAGACAGCGCGGAGGTCGCAAGCAGGGGGGGAACGCGCAGGCTGAACTTCGAGATCAGGGCGCTGTAGCCAAGTGGAGCATGAGCCATAACGGCAGGTATTTCTGCGTAAGCATGAGCAAACGGATTACCAAAGTCTATATGCGAATTACCATTTAGTATATGTAGGCGTGCATGGCTTACCAACTTGCATATCAACAGGACTGGCAGGCGCTTTTACCAGCTCACATACGAGACTTACCCGTTCACCTATCTGGTAGGGTATCGTTACCGTCTCACATATTGGGCCGGGTGGGAAGGACGCCTCGGCGCTCTGCATGGGGCTCAACCCAGGTCATCAATTTGGCCGGGAAACGCTTCGCAGCGCTCGGCCCCCGCAGGCCAACGAACCACAAAAAGGCCATGCAATCGGAAAGTTGCATGGCCTTTGGCTTTCGTGCCCAACGCGCGGCTCTCAACACTATTTGTTAATGGCTAGCGGCTCGCGCCGCCATTCCCGTGCCGCCCGACAGGCCGCGATTACTTGTAGCCGGCCTTGTCCGCCAGCTTCTGCGCTTGCGGCTGGTACTTGCCCAGTTCCGCGACATCGATCTTGTCGGCCTTGAAGCTGCCCAGGGCTTCGAGGGCGGGATTGCTGATCTTCACGCTCTCCACCACCGGCCACTCGTTGTTGCCGTCGGCAAAATAGCGCTGCGCCTCGTCGCTGGCCAGGTACTCCAGGAACGCACGTGCCGAATCCTTGTTGGGCGCATGCTTGAGCATGCCGCCGCCGGAAATGTTCATATGCACGCCCTGGCTGGCCTGGTTGGGCCACACCACGCCGAGCTGCCCCGCCAGGGCCTTGTCCTCGGGCTTGGCCGACTTCAGGATGCGGGCGATGTAATAGGTATTGGCGACCGCGATATCGCATTCGCCGGCGGCCACCGCCTTGAGCTGGTCGGTGTCGCCGCCCTTGGGCGCGCGCGCCAGGTTGGCCACCACGCCGCGCGTCCACTGCTCCGTCCTGGCCTCGCCATCGTGGGCGATCAGGCTGGACATCAGCGACAGGTTGTAGACGTGGCCGCTGGAGCGGATGCACAGCTTGCCCTTCCACTTGGGATCGGCCAGGTCCTCGTAGCTTTTGATGTCGCCGGGCTTGACCGCCGCCTTGTTGTAGGCGATCACGCGGGCGCGCGCCGAGAAACCGAACCAGTCGCCGTTCGGGTCGCGGTAGTTGGCGGGAATGCGCGACTCCAGCACTTTTGACTTGAACGGCGCGAACACGCCCGCCTGCTGGGCTCGCCACAGGCGGCCAATGTCAACGGTGATGAACACGTCGGCGGGGCTGTTGGCGCCCTCGCTCTTGATGCGCTCCAGCAGCGGGTCTTCCTGGCCCTCGATGCGGTTGATCCTGATGCCGGTCTGCTTGGTGAAATTCGCGTAGAGCGCTTCGTCGGTCTGGTAATGGCGTGCCGTGTAAAGGTTCAGCACCTTTTCCTGCGCGCTCGCGGCAAGCGGCAGCGCCAGCACGGCAAGCGCCGCGGCGCGCGGCAACAAGTGACGAAATATGAGCATGACTCTCCTTGGATATTGTTCTGCGGCGCCCTGGCGTTGCGATAAACGCACCTTAATGCAAGGCGAGCAATGAACAATAATCATTCTTGTTTCGGAGGTCAAGCTGCAACGCTGTCATGTTCGAGGCGGCAAGGTGGCAGGGCGGCATGGGAACCATGCCCTCCCCGTCACTGGCATTCAGGCGCCGGCGCGCACCACCAGCGCCTTCATCGCATCGGCAGGCAGCGGCCCATGGCAGGTCCGTTCCCCGCTGCCCTTGCTGACGACGAGCCAGACCTTGTCCGGTGCGCCCGCCGGATGCAGCAGCCAGGCCGGACCGCGGCCGCTGCCGGCCGGAGGCAGGTCTTCCAGCACGCCACTGGTGGTCGATTGCAGCAGCGTGGCGCAATCGTTGGCGCTCGCCTGCGTGGCGGAGAGGAAGTCCGGATTGGCGAGCACTTCCGGCAAGGCCGTGTCGGAAGCGCGCAGGAAGGCATCGACGTCGAAATGCTTGCTGGCGCCGCTCTGTCCGGCGCAAGCCGCGACGAGCAGCACGGCCGCGGCAATGCCGGCGATGGCACCGCAGCGGCGCGAAACCCGCCTGGAGAAGGAAGCTCGGATCATGGCAGTCCTCATTGCTTCAACACGTCGGCGCCCTTGGGCACCGTGAACCGGAAGGTGTCGGCGGGCAGCGCGGGGTTCTTCTGGATGGCGCTGAAGGTCAGCAGCGTCGTGTTGCCGAACGCATCGCGCAACTCCATCGCCTCCAGGTTGCCGGCCTTGAAGCCGATACCGATGCGCTCGAACTGCGTGTCCCTGGCCCTGGGCGTCAGGTCCAGCCACTCGATGCCGTCGCGCGTGGGGCCGTTCTTCACCACGAAGTTCTTTTCCAGGTCGTTGCTGCCGAACAGGATGGCGGCGGGGCTGGAACCCAGGGCGCCGTCGAGCTTGCGCTCGGTCACCTGGTTCAGGTCCTTGTCGTAGATGTAAAGCGTCTGGCCATCGGCTTGCAGCAACTGGTCGTACGGCTTGACGTAGCGCCAGGTGAACTTGCCCGGACGCGAAAAAGCGAAGGTGCCGCTGGAGGTGCCGGCCACCTTGAGGCTGTCGCCCTGCCCTTTGACCTGGCGCTGGGTGAATTCGCCCCTGGCGCTCTTGACGCCCGCGACGAAGGCCTGGAGCTGGTCGGTGGCGGCAGCCATGGCCGCGCCTGCTGTCAGCGACAGCACGGCTACCGCGGCACATGCAGACACGAGAATGCGGTTTCGCATGGTTTGTCCTTGCTTGCTAGCTGGCTTGGTAGGGTGGAAGCGCTGCCGATGCAGCAGCGCTGCCTGTCCGGTTAGAGCGGTGAGCGCATGGCGGATTCCGCAACCATGTGCTTCACGCGTAACAGCATGTTACGCGAGAGTGCTCATTCTTCCTCGCGGACGCTGCCGGCCGGGGCCAGGATATCGCGATTGCCATTGCCGGACATGGCGGAAACCAGCCCGGCCTTCTCCATGTCCTCGAGCAGCCGCGCGGCACGGTTATAGCCGATGCGCAGGTGGCGCTGCACCAGCGAGATCGACGCGCGGCGGTTCTTCAGCACCACGTCGACGGCCTGGTCGTAGAGCGGATCGGCCTCGCCGCCGCCACCGCCAATGCCGGCGCCGCCGCCCATGCCGTCGCTGCCCATGTCGCCCTCGGCCACGCCGCCTTCGAGGATGCCCTCGATATAGTTGGTCTCGCCGCCCTCCTTGAGCTTTTCCACCACCCGGTGTACTTCGTCATCGGAAACAAAGGCGCCGTGGACGCGGATCGGCAAGCCGGTGCCCGGCGCCAGGTAGAGCATGTCGCCCATGCCCAGCAGCGCCTCCGCGCCCTGCTGGTCGAGGATGGTGCGCGAATCGATCTTGCTGCTGACCTGGAAGGCGATGCGGGTCGGCACGTTGGCCTTGATCAGGCCGGTAATGACGTCGACCGAGGGCCGCTGCGTGGCCAGCACCAGGTGGATGCCGGCGGCGCGCGCCTTCTGCGCGATGCGGGCGATCAGCTCTTCCACCTTCTTGCCCACCACCATCATCAGGTCGGCCAGCTCGTCGATGACGATCACGATCATCGGCACTTTTTCGAGCGGTTCGGGCGCGTCCGGGGTCAGGCTGAACGGGTTGGGGATCTTTTCCTCGCGCGCGGCGGCTTCGTCGATCTTCTTGTTGTAGCCCGCCAGGTTGCGCACACCCAGCTTGCTCATCAGCTTGTAGCGGCGCTCCATCTCGCCGACCGCCCAGTTCAGGGCGTTGCCGGCCTGGCGCATATCGGTCACCACCGGGCACAACAGATGCGGGATGCCTTCGTAGACGCTCATTTCGAGCATCTTGGGGTCGATCAGGATCAGCCGCACCTGGTCGGCCCTGGCCTTGTACAGCAGCGACAGGATCATGGCGTTGATGCCCACCGACTTGCCGGAGCCGGTGGTGCCGGCCACCATGCAGTGCGGCATCTTGGCCAGGTCGGCCACCATCGGCTTGCCGGCGATGTCCTTGCCCAGCGCCATGGTGAGGCTGGACGCGCTCTCGTTGTACACCTGCGAGCCGAGGATCTCGGACAGCCGCACCGTCTGGCGCTTGGGGTTGGGCAGCTCCAGCCCCATGTAGACCTTGCCGGGGATCGTTTCCACCACGCGGATGGAGACCAGGGACAGCGAGCGCGCCAGGTCGCGCGCCAGGTTGACCACCTGGCTGCCCTTGACGCCGACGGCCGGCTCGATCTCGTAGCGGGTGATGACCGGGCCGGGATAGGCCGCCACCACCTTGACCTCGACGCCGAAGTCCTTGAGCTTCTTCTCGATCAGGCGCGAGGTGAACTCCAGCGTCTCGGCGCTGACCGTCTCCTGGTGCGCGGGGATCGGGTCCAGCAGCGCCAGCGGCGGCAGGTCGGAGTCCTGGATATCGGCGAACAGCGGCTGCTGCTTCTCGCGCTCCACCCGCTCGTGCTTGGGCACCGCCTGCGGGCGCACGATCTGCACCGGCGCCGCCTCGTCGATCCTGACCCGCTGCACTTCCACGGTTTCGGTGCGCTCGACCTTGGCCGCCTCGCCGATGATGCGGTCCTGCTTGCTTTCGCGGCGCGCCTTGAAGCCGAGGAACAGCGTCTCGACGAAGCCGCCGATGTGCTCGGCCACCGACAGCCACGAGAAATGGAAGAACAGCGACAGGCCGATTGCCAGCGTCATCAGCAATAGCAGGGTCGCGCCGGTAAAGCCCAGCGCCATCTGCATCCAGCCGCCCAGCAGGTCGCCGAGCACGCCGCCGGGGGCACGCGGCAGCGCCGAGCGCAGCGGATACATGCGGATGGCTTCCAGGCCCATGCTGGCGGTCAGCGACAGGCCGAAGCCGATCCAGCTCACCACCAGTCCCTGGCGCGCCTCGCCATTGCGCTCGGGCAGCTCGGCGGTCAGCGCGCGCCAGCCGCGCCAGCAGCGGCGCACCAGCAGCACCGCCCACCAGTAGGCGGAGAAGCCGAAGACAAAGAACAGCACATCGGCCAGCCAGGCGCCCACGCGGCCGCCCAGGTTGTGGATGTCGGCCACCTGGTTGGCGTGCGACCAGCCGGGGTCCGCCTTGCTGTAGGTGGCCAGAATGCAGACGAAGGCCAGTGTGACCGCCAGCAACAGGAACCAGCGCACTTCGCCCAGCAGCTTGCCGATGCGCGAGGGCAGCGCGGAGGGATCGGTACGTGTCGTGGTAGTAGCTCGGGCCATGCCTTGGGTCTGGGTTACCGTGTGAAGATTTGGTTTGCCGGCCATTTTAACCTTGCGCGGGGCTATCGCTCCCATTGGAATTTGCAACAGTGGGCAAACGCCCGTCCACTTATAATGCTGGTTTCGATTCTCGCTGGTGCGCATCAAGGCGCACCAGCCATAGGAAAGCATCATGGCCAAACACGCAAAAGTGCTGATTCTCGGTTCCGGTCCCGCCGGTTATACCGCCGCCGTCTATGCGGCCCGCGCCAACCTCCAGCCGGTGCTGATCACCGGCCTGGCCCAGGGTGGCCAGCTGATGACCACCACCGACGTGGAAAACTGGCCAGCGGATGCCAACGGCGTGCAAGGTCCTGAACTGATGCAGCGCTTCCTGGAGCATGCCGAGCGCTTCAACACCGAAATCATCTTCGATCACATCCATACCGCCAAGCTGACCGAACGCCCGATCCGCCTGGTCGGCGACGCCGGTGAATACACCTGCGATTCGCTGATCATCGCCACCGGCGCCTCGGCCCAGTACCTCGGCCTGCCCTCGGAAGAACACTTCAGTGGCCGCGGCGTGTCGGCCTGCGCCACCTGCGACGGCTTCTTCTACAAGAACCAGGAAGTGGCCGTGGTCGGCGGCGGCAATACGGCGGTGGAAGAAGCGCTCTACCTGTCGCATATCGCCAGCAAGGTCACCCTGATCCATCGCCGCGACAAGTTCCGCGCCGAGCCGATCCTGGTCGACCGCCTGCTCCAGCGCGAGAAGGAAGGCCGCATCGCCATCCGCTACAACACCGTGCTGGACGAAGTGGTCGGCGACGATTCGGGCGTGACCGGCATCAAGGTGCGCGATGCCCAAGGCGACAAGACCGAAGAGATCAAGCTGGCCGGCGTGTTCATCGCCATCGGCCACAAGCCCAATACCGACCTGTTCGCTGGCCAGCTCGACATGCGCAACGGCTATATCGTCACCAAGACCGGCCTGGCCGGCGATGCCACGGCTACCAGCATCCCGGGCGTGTTCGCCGCCGGCGACGTGCAGGACCACATCTACCGCCAGGCCATCACCAGCGCCGGCACGGGCTGCATGGCCGCGCTGGATGCCCAGCGCTACGTGGAAGCGCTGTCGTAAGCAAGGACCGGCCCTAGGCACCTCGCGACACCTTGCGGCATTGTGATTCGCTGCGCATGGCGATCCAACGCCGCGGGTGCCCGGGAGCTGCCGCACAGGCCCGCGGGTGCAACGCCGATGCCGGCCGCCTGCATCAGCTCCCCCACACTATAATCACGCCGAGCACCCGGAGAACGCCATGACGCACGGCGCAAAGAAACCTGCCAGCCCGCCCAAGCGCTTGGGCCTGACCGACCTGGCCGGCCTTCGCAACTCCCTCAAGGCCGACACCGAACGGCGCGAAGCCGAACGCCGCGAGGCGGAAGCCGCCGCCGAGCGCGCACGCGAAGAGGCCGATGTGTTCCGCAGCAGCGTGGGCAACGTCAACATCCTGCGCGACCGCAACCGCGTCACGCCCGCGCCGCGCCACCCCGCGCCGGTGCCGGTACAAACCCTGCTGGACGACAAGGCGGTGCTGGCCACGTCGCTTTCCGACGAATTCGACGTCGAGAACCTGCTGGATACCGATGAAACCCTGTCGTTCCGCCGGCCCGGCATCGGCATGGACGTGGTCAAGAAACTGCGCCGCGGCGAATGGGTGCCCCAGGACAAGATCGACCTGCATGGGCTGCGCAGCGACGAAGCGCGCGAGGCGCTGGCCGAGTTCGTGCGGCGCTCCGTCAAGCGCGGCGTGCGCTGCGTGCGCGTGATCCACGGCAAGGGCAACGGTTCGCCGGACAAGACCCCGGTGCTCAAGGGCAAGGTGCGCAGCTGGCTGGTGCAAAAGGAAGAAGTGCTGGCCTTCGTGCAGGCGCGCGGTGCCGAGGGCGGCGCAGGCGCGCTGATGGTGCTGCTGCGCCAGCCGCACGCCTGAGACCGCGCGCACGATGCATTTGCCGCTCGATCTGCTGATGGGGCGGTTGCCCCTGATCCTGCATGTCATGGAAGTGGTTGGCGTGCTCGCCTTCGCCGTCTCCGGCGTGGTCGATGCGCGCAGGCAGCGCTTCGATGCCGTTGGCACGTTCGTGGTGGCGTTCGCCACCGCCTTCGGCGGCGGCACCGTGCGCGATGTGCTGCTGGACCGGCGGCCCTTCTACTGGGTCGACCACGAAGGCTATGTGATCCTGATCTTCGTCATGTCGCTCGGCGCGTCGTTCGTGCTGCGGGTGGTCAGCCGGGTGGCCTCGGAGCGCACCCTGATCACGGCCGACGCGATCGGCCTCGGGCTGTTCTCCGTCACCGGCACGTCGCTCGCGCTGGTGGCAAATATGACCCCGACCGTGGCGGTCATGATGGGCATCATCTCTTCGGTGTTCGGCGGCGTGGTGCGCGACGTGCTGTGCAACGAGGTGCCGATGATCCTGCGCGACCGCTCGCCTTATGCCACCTGCGCCTTTGTAGGCTGCTGGGTCTATGTCGGCCTGACCTGGATGCGGGCCGAGCAGGAACTGGCCCTGCTCGCGGGCGCGATCACCATCACGGCAACGCGCCTGCTGTGCGTGCGCTTCGGCTGGAAACTGCCGAGCTAGCCGGGCAAACCGGGCGCCCCTCCCGTGGGACCGCCAGGATTGCCCGCCCGGGCCAGGCTCAGACGGCGGCTTCGTCCTGCTCGCCGGTGCGGATGCGGATCACGCGCTCGATCTCGGTGACGAAGATCTTGCCGTCGCCGATCTTGCCCGTGTGCGCCGCCTTGACGATGGCATCGAGCACGGTATCGAGCTGGTTCTCGGCAACCACGACCTCGATCTTGATCTTGGGCAGGAAATCGACCACGTACTCGGCGCCGCGGTACAGCTCGGTATGCCCTTTCTGGCGGCCAAAGCCCTTTACCTCGGTTACCGTCAACCCGGTCACGCCGACGTCAGCCAGCGCCTCACGCACTTCGTCCAGCTTGAACGGTTTGATGATGGCGGTAATCTGCTTCATTTTGGCCCCTTATATAGTCGTTGGTTAGAGAAAGAGTTTAGCCTGCCCGGCGGTTGGCCGGATGTCTCCTGCCGCACCGCGCCATTTCCGGTAGACTCATCCGGCGCTCCCGCCAGCCCGAAGCTGCAAGGCCGGCGCGGCGCGCACAGCCATGGCGGAACAGTTCCCTGGCAGGCACCATGACGGTGCTGGCCAGGGCCAATGATGAGCAAATCTAGCGCAATGCAGTCTGAATCTTGCAAGCCGGGACCGGACCACCCTGCCGAGAGCCCCCCAGGGACAGCTGCGGCACAAGGCGGACAGGAACACGAGCGGATGGAGAATTATCGCACGCAGATCGTTTTCGATCTGTCCGAGCTGGCGGAGGCGGCATGGGACGCCCTGGTGGCCGCCCAGCCGGGCGCCACGCCGTTCCTGCGCCACGCCTTCCTGCACGCCCTGCACGCCAGCGGCAGCGCCTGCGACGAAACCGGATGGAGTCCGCGCTACCTGGTCCTGTGGGCCCCGGACGACAGTGGCGGGGAGCACCTGGCGGCGGCCATGCCGCTGTACGCGAAAATGCACTCGTACGGCGAATACGTGTTCGACTGGGCCTGGGCCGACGCCTATGCGCAGCACCGCCTGCCCTACTACCCCAAGCTGCTGTCCGCGATCCCCTTTACCCCGGTCCAGGGGGCGCGGTTGCTGGCCGAGGACGAAGACGCGCGCCGCTTCCTGCTGCAAGCCGCGCTGGCGGTGGCGGAACAGAGCCAGTTGTCGTCCTTGCATGTGCTTTTCCCGGACGAACACGAGGCTGCGCTGATGGCGGACGCCGGCATGCTGATGCGGCATGGGGTGCAGTTCCACTGGACCAACCCGGGCTATGAGAGCTTCGAGGCATTCCTGGCCACGCTGTCGCAAAAGAAGCGCAAGAACATCCGCGCCGAGCGGCGCCGCGTGGCGGAGGCCGGCATCACCTTCCGCCAGTTGCGCGGCGCGCAGATCGGCGAAGACGAATGGCGCTTCTTCAACCGCTGCTATCGCCAGACCTACCGCGAGCACCATTCCACGCCCTACCTGAACCTGGATTTCTTCCGGCGCATCGGCGCCGCCATGCCGGAGAACCTGCTGCTGGTGGTGGCCGAGCGCGCCGGCCAGCCGATCGCCGCCTCGCTGGTGGTCTACGACGGCGACCCCGCGCGCAGCACCCTGTTCGGGCGCTACTGGGGGGCGCTCGAGCACCACCCTTGCCTGCACTTCGAGACCGCGTATTACCAGCCGCTGGAATTCTGCATCGCGCAGGGCATCCGCACCTTCGAAGGCGGCGCGCAGGGCGAGCACAAGATGGCACGCGGATTCCTGCCGGTGGCGACGCGCTCCGCCCACTGGCTGGCGCATCCGTCCTTCGCCGATGCCGTCGAGCGCTTCCTCGCGCGCGAACGCCAGGGCATCGACGCCTACCTGGACGAACTCAACGACCGCACGCCGTTCGCGCGCGGCTGACGCCGGCCTTTGGCGGGGCCGGCTTGCCGCATCACCGCCACATGCGCCGCAGCGTGTTGTCGCCCAGCATGTAGTGGTGGAACAGCGCTGCGATGGCGTGCAGGCCAATCACCGTGTAGAAGGCCGTGCCCAGCGTTCCGTGAATGTCCTCGAGGGTGTTCTTCAGGTCCTTGCTGGCCGTCACCAGCGGCGGCACTTCGATGCCCAGCCCCGGTATCGTCAGCAGGTGGCCGCCCGCGTTGAGGGCCAGCAGGCCCAGCACGGGCTGCACGAAGATAAACAGGTAGAGCAGGACATGCATGGCGCCGCCGAGCCGCTGTATCCACCGCGGGCCGGGCTCGGGCGGCGGCGCGCCGCGCACCAGGCGCCACAGCAGGCGCGGCACCGCCAGCACCAGCACCAGCGCGCCGGCCCAGGTATGTACCGACATCGACAAGGTTCGCCCGGCGCTGCCCTCGGGGAGAAAGCCCTCGAGTTCGATCGCGGCGTACGCGGTGGCAATCAGCAGGACAACCGCCCAGTGGAAAAACACCGCCGGAACGGCATAGCGGACCGGCACCAACGGCTTGGAGGAAGTAGGGAACATGGGAAATTGCCGGTGCCTTGCCTTTCGGGCAGCGAACGCTGGCTGCCCTGGCGCTTACTTCTTGTAGTTGGCGACGCCGTCGGTGATTTCCTTGTGGGCTTCCTCGATGCCGGCCCAGCCTTCGACCTTGACCCACTTGCCCGCCTCGAGTGCCTTGTAGTTCTCGAAGAAGTGCTTGATCTGGTCCAGCAGGTTCTGCGGCACGTCGGACAGGCCCTTCATGAAGGCGGTGGCCGGCGACAGCTTGTCCAGCGGCACGGCGACCAGCTTGGCATCCACGCCCGACTCGTCGGTCATCTTGAGCATGCCCAGCGCGCGGCAACGCACGACGGCGCCGGCCAGGATCGGGAACGGCGAGAGCACCAGCACGTCGACGGGGTCGCCGTCGCCCGACAAGGTCTGCGGAATGAAGCCGTAGTTGGCGGGGTAGCGCATGCCGGTGCCGATGAAACGATCAACGAAGAGCAGGCCGGTTTCCTTGTCGGCTTCGTACTTCACCGGATCGCTCTGGGCGGAAATCTCGATGATGACGTTGAAATCGTTCGGGATGTCCTTGCCGGGGGAAACGAGGTTGAAGCTCATGCTTGCTCTCCAGATGCCTGTGTTTGTGGATGGCGGGCATTATAGCGGTTCGAAGCTGACCCGGGCCTGACGCCACGTGCCTTGCGCGCCTCGCGCAGTGAGTGATAATGGCGAATTGTCCCAATGACGCATCGGCAGGCGCACTAGCAGCCACAAGCTGCCGGTCGCATCCTCGGAGCCATTCCAAATGCACGCCCAGCACTTCGTTGCCAACCGCCTGATCGCGCCGGATTCCGGCATGCGCATCAAGGTATTCGACCCCTCCAGCGGCGAGCCCTTTGCCGAGATCGCCCGCGGCAACGCGGTCGATATCAATGTGGCCGTCCACGCCGCCCGCCAGGCCGCCGAAGGCGCCTGGGGCGCCATGGCGCCCGCCGGGCGCGCGCGCCTGCTCAACCGCGTGGCGCTCACGCTGATCGAGCACGAGGCCGAACTTGCCGCGCTGGAAGCGCGCGACACCGGCAAGCCCTTGCGCCAGGCCACCGCCGATGCGCGCGCCGTGGCGCGCTATTTCGAGTTCTATGCCGGCGCGGCCGACAAGCTGCACGGCCAGACCATCCCCTACCAGCCCGGCTTTACCGTGCTGACCGTGCGCGAGCCCCATGGCGTGACCGGCCACATCATCCCGTGGAACTACCCGTTGCAGATCTTCGGGCGCAGCGTGGGCGCGGCACTGGCCACCGGCAATGCCTGCGTGGTCAAACCCGCCGAGGATGCCTGCCTGTCGCTGCTGCGCGTGGCGGAACTGGCGGCCGAGGCCGGACTGCCCGAGGGCGCGCTCAACATCGTCACCGGCTATGGCCATGAAGCCGGCGCCGCGCTGGCGCGCCATCCCGGCATCAACCACATCTCCTTTACCGGCTCGCCGCAGACCGGCAAGCTGATCGCGCAGATGGCGGCCGAGAACCACGTGCCGGTGACGCTGGAACTGGGCGGCAAGTCGCCCCAGGTCGTGTTTGCCGACGCTGACCTCGATGCGCTGGTGCCGGTCATCGTCAACGGCATTGTGCAGAACGCCGGCCAGACCTGCTCGGCAGGCAGCCGCGTGCTGGTGGAGCGCCCGATCTACGGCGCCGTGCTCGACCGCCTCGCCACGGTATTCGAATCCCTGCGCGTAGGGCCGGCGGAGATGGACCTGGAATGCGGCCCGCTGATCAACCGCAAGCAGCAGCAGCGCGTCTGGGATTTCGTCTCCGACGCACAGCATGCCGGCATTGCCGCGATGGCGCAGGGCCAGATCGTGGCGCAAGCGCCGGAGTCCGGCTACTACCAGGTGCCGATGCTGTTCCGCGATGTGCCGCCGACGCACCGGCTGGCGCAGGAAGAAGTCTTCGGCCCGCTGCTGGCGGCAATGCCCTTCGACACCGAGGCCGAGGCCATCGCGCTCGCCAACGGCACGCCCTACGGCCTGGTCGCCGGCGTGTGGACCCGCGACGGCGCGCGGCAGCTGCGCCTCGCGCACAAGCTGCGCGCGGGCCAGGTCTTTATCAACAACTACGGTGCCGGCGGCGGGGTGGAACTGCCCTTCGGCGGCAGCGGACAGTCCGGCCACGGCCGCGAGAAGGGCTTCGAAGCCCTGTACGGATTCACCACACTGAAAACCATCGCCATACAACATGGGTAATATCAACTTCCTGTCGGTCGCCTTCGCCATTTTCTTCTTCTGGATGGCGTGGCACGTCAGAAACAAACGTGCCACCAACCCCTCCGCCATGCCGCGCCTGCAGGTCTTCAAGCGCAAATGGGGCGACACCGTGGGCGACCGCGTGCACTGGTGCCTCTATGTGGCACTGCCCTTCCTGCTCGCGCTGATGATGGTCGCCAACGCGTTGCGCGGCCGCGGCCCGTTCTCGCACTAAGCCGTGGCCTTGTCCCTTGCAACCAACGGGAGGCGCCGCATGTAGCAGGCGGCGCCTCCCATCCAGCGGCATCGTGCACCCAGAGAAAATGGAAAAATGGAATCCAGAGGAGACCGCATGACAACAACCGCAGTACACGCCGGGGCGGCCGACCCCGCCTTCGAGGATGCCACCTACCGCAAGGTGAGCTGGCGCCTCGTGCCCTTCCTGCTGCTTTGCTACGTCGTCGCCTACCTGGACCGCGTCAACGTAGGCTTTGCCAAGCTGCAAATGCTCAACGACCTGCACTTCAGCGAGACCGTCTACGGGCTGGGCGCGGGCATCTTCTTCATCGGCTACTTCCTGTTCGAGGTGCCCAGCAACGTGATCCTGCACAAGGTTGGCGCGCGCATCTGGATCGCCCGGATCATGATTACCTGGGGGCTGATCTCGGCGGCGATGATGTTCGTCACCACGCCGGCGATGTTCTACGTGCTGCGCTTCCTGCTCGGCATCGCGGAAGCGGGCTTCTTCCCCGGCATCATCCTCTACCTCACCTACTGGTATCCGTCGCACCGGCGCGGGCGCACCACCACCTATTTCATGACCGCGGTTGCGCTGGCCGGCGTGATCGGCGGGCCGCTGTCGGGCTGGGTGATGCAATCCTTCGACGGCCGCAACGGCTGGTCCGGCTGGCAATGGATGTTCCTGCTCGAAGGCATCCCTTCGGTGCTGGTGGGGCTGGTGGTGCTGGCCTGCCTCGACGACCGCATCGTCCACGCCAAGTGGCTGAGCGACGAAGAGAAGTCCCTGCTCCAGCGCAATATCGCCAGCGAGGACGGGCACAAGGAAGACGCGCCGGTCAGCCAGGTCATGACCAGCCCGCGCGTCTGGCTGATGAGTTCGATCTACTTCTGCTTCGTGATGGGCCTGTATGGCGTCAGCTTCTGGCTGCCCACCATCATCAAGCAGACCGGCGTGAAGAGCCCGCTGGATATCGGCCTGCTCACCGCCATCCCCTACGGCTGCGCGGTAGTCGGCATGATCCTGGTGGCGTACAGCGCGGACCGCACGCGCGAGCGCCGCTGGCACATCGCCATTCCCGCGCTGCTGGGCGCGCTTGGCCTGGTGCTGTCGGTGCAATGGCACAGCAATACCGTGCCTGCACTGCTAGGCCTGACACTGGCCACCATCGGCATCCTGACCACGCTGCCGCTGTTCTGGAGCCTGCCCACGGCATTCCTGTCCGGCACGGGCGCGGCCGCGGGCATTGCGCTGATCAACTCGCTGGGCAACCTGGCCGGATTTATCAGCCCGTATGCGGTGGGCTGGCTCAAGGACCTGACGCAGAGCACGGATTCCGGGATGTACCTGCTGGCGGCGTGCCTGGTGGTGGGTGCGGCGCTGACATTGTCGGTGCCGGCGCGGATGGTGGACAAGTAGGTTCATCCGACTTTCGTGTGGGGCGACCCGCCCCATACGGCCTGGTGAACCTTCACGGCTCGCTTCGCATCGCGGGTGGGTGTGGCCCGCCCCTCGGGCGCTCCACACGGCCACACCGAATTTTGATCGGGCGATATTGCTTTTATTCGCGCCGGTTGGCACTCCCTCTCCCGCATGGCCGGAGAGGGCAGAGCGAGAGGGAAACGCCGTTGGGCAATCCGGGCGGCGCTGGTGCATCCTGCCGGCTTCGGCTCACGCCCTGCTCCCGCCGAATCAATTCCCCGCATCCTCCCCGAGCATCTGCGCCACCGACCCCGCGGTCCCCGCAGCACGCTCACCCAGCAAGTGGTGCAGCGTCGCAAGCAGTTCGTCTTCGTTATACGGCTTGCCCAGGTAGGCATTGACGCCGATCTCCGCCGCATAGCGGCGATGCTTCTCCGCTGTCCGCGAGGTAATCATCACCAGCGGCATATGCGCAGTCCGGCTATCCGCCCGCACATTGCGGGTCAGATCGAAACCATCCATATGCGGCATCTCGATATCCACCAACATGGCATCCGGCATCACTTCCTGCAACTGCCGCAACGCGTCCACGCCATCCCGCGCGAGCGCCACCTGATACCCCGCGCGCGTCAGCAGGCGATGCGTGACCTTGCGCACCGTGAGCGAATCGTCAACCACCATCACGGTAGGCTGCGTGGCCAGGCCTGGCACCGGGTCGGCGCCGCCATGGGAGAATTCGGCCACCGCGCCGAGCGCCGGCTGTTGCGTCAGGTACGAAGGCCCGGCAAGCTGCGGGCGGGCCAGTTCGCCGCGTTCGCGCACGAAACGCTGCGCCAGCACCACCGGGTTGTAGATCAGCACGATCTCGCCATCGCCCAGCGTGGTCGCGCCGGCAATGCCCTCCAGGCGCGCCAGGTGCGGGCCGATATGCTTGACCACCACTTCGCGATTGCCGATCACCTCGTCCACATGCACGGCGATGCGTTCGGCGCCGCTGCGCACCACCACCACCGGTGAATACTTCCTGCCCGCGGCAACCGCCGGCGTTTCTTCCAGCAACGTGCCAAGGTAGTGGAACGGTACCGCGCCGCCAGGCGCGTCGAGGCTGCCCTGGTTGTAGGCTTCCAGCAGCCCTTGCGAGCGCAATTGCTGAACCTGGTCGATCATGCCGCTCGGAATGGCGAAGGGCCGGCCGCCCAGCGTGACCAGCAGCACCTGCGTAATGGCCGTGGTCAGCGGCAGGTGCACGGTAAAGCGGGTGCCCTGCCCCGGCTGCGTGGCCAGCGCGATGCGCCCGCCCAGCGCCACGGTCTCGGCGCGCACCACGTCCATGCCGACGCCGCGCCCGGCCAGCTCCGACACGGTATCGGCCGTGCTGAAGCCGGGGGCGAAGATCAGCTCGGTGAGCCGTGCCTCGCCCGCGTCGTCGTCCGGCGCCAGCAGTTCCCGCTCGATGGCGCGCGCGCGGATGCGCGCAAGGTCGAGCCCGCCGCCGTCGTCGACGAAATGCAGCACCACCTCGTTGCCCTCCTGCTGCACTTCCAGCGTCAGCGCGCCGGTGGCCGGCTTGCCCGCGGCACGGCGCACCTCGGCGGCCTCGATGCCGTGCACCACCGCATTGCGGATCAGGTGTTCGATCGGGCCGGCCATGCGGTCCAGCACCGAACGGTCGACCTCCACGGTGCCGCCCTTGATCAGCAGCCGCACGTCCTTGCCGGTCTCGCTGGAGGCCTGGCGCGCCACGCGGTACAAGCGCTCGGCAAGCGCGTCGAACTGGACCATGCGCGCCTGCATCAGGCTGCGCTGCAAGCCGCGCGTGAGGCGGGCCTGCGTATCGAGGTCACCGGTGGCGCGGTCGAAGCCGCGCTGCAGGTTCTGCTCGACGGTGGCCACGTCGTTGACCGACTCGGCCATCATGCGCGTCAGTTCCTGGAAGCGCGTGAAGCGGTCGAACTCGAGCGGATCGAAATCCTGCTTGTGCTGGGCGTCGGCATTGCGCGACGTCATCTGCGACTCGGCCTGGATCTCGATCTCGCGCAACTGGCCGCGCAGGCGCGCCACGTTGTCGTTGAGCTCGCCCAGGTAGCTGCGCATCGCTTCCAGCTCGCTCTCCAGCCGCGCGCGCGTCGCGCCGACTTCGCCGGCGTCGGTGATCAGCGTATCGAGCGTGCGGGCCTGGACCCGCACCAGCGCGCGCTGGCGCTCGGCGGCATCGGCTGCGGGCGCCAGCGCGTGGCCCGGTGCCGGCACCGGTGCGCGCGGCGGCGTGCTTTGCAACCAGGGCTGCACGGCGGCACGCACGAGCGGCGCCGGACTGGCCTCGCTGACTGGCGGAGCCGCTTGCCCGGGTGCCGTCGCAGCGGACGCAGCGGACGTGTCCGCCACGTCCTGTACCGGCGCGCCGTTCAAGCCGGTCATGGTGTTGATCAGGTCGGCATCGTCCACCGGCAGCAGGCGGCCGGCCTGCAACGCTTCGCTATGCGCGAGGATGCGGTCGTACCAGGCGTACAAGCGCACGAACAGGACCGGCCCGACGCGATCCGCGCGCACACCTGCGTCGAGCAGGGTCTCCATCTCGTGGGCGGCCTGGCCCAGCGCCATCGCGCCGGCCATGCGCGCGCTGCCCTTGAGCGTATGCAAGGCGCGCAGGATCAGGCCAGCGTGGCTGGCATGCTCGCCATTGCCGGAAGCCGACTCCCAGCCGCGCAGCAGCTTGCCCAGTTCCGGCAGGCTGCCGTGCGCCTCCTCCAGGAAAATCTCGACAAGCGCGGGCTCGAGGGACGCCTCGGCGGCGGGCGCCAGCGGGATCGTGCCGGTTTCGGCGGGTTCAGCGAAAGACGCTTCGGCCATGTTGGCCGCATGGGCGTGACCGGCATCCACGCCCTCCGTACCCACCGCTGTCATGGTGGCATCGTATAGCGCGCCGGCATTGGCCACAGCCGGCAGCTTGCCGAACAGCAACGCAACCGGCGCGTCCTCCGCCTCGGGCGGCAATTCCGGCGCCGCCGGCAGCGCCAGCCGCGGCCGCACCAATGCACGCTCGCCCAACTCGGCAAGGCTGCGGCAGATCGCGTCATCGGCGGCCGGCCAGATGCCGGCGGCAAACTGATGCAACATGCCGCGCACACGCTCGACCGCCTGCTCCAGCAGGCGGAAGTCGCCCGGGTGCATCGCCACCGGGTGGGCGCCGAGTTGCAGCATCAGGCGCTCCAGCGCCTCGGCGATGGCGCGCACCGGTTCCAGTCCGACCGTCGAAGCACTGCCTTGCAGCGTGTGGGCCACGCGCAATGCCAGCTCGCTCGGGCAGGGGCGGCCTTCGTGGCGCCACTCGGAAACATCGGTGGCGAACTGGCGGATCAGGTCGTCGGCTTCCTGCAGGTAGACGTTGTAGAGCGGCAGGCCGATGCGCACCGGGCCGATCAGCTTGAAGTGATCGTTTTCCTCCGCCGGCGTGCTGGCGAAGCGGAAAGGAAGGACCTTGGCATCCGCCCCCGCGATGGCGTCTTCTCCAGCTTCGGCATCCGTGGAACCGGTCTGTGCTTGCGCCACCTCCCGTTCCTGCTTGTCGAGAGACTGCGGCACTACCGGTTCAAGCCCAGTTGCCGGCGCCGGCGCCGGCGCCTCCCCCGCGCGCACCGACTGCGCCGCGGCCAGCAGGCCTCCGGTATCGTGGAGCGCCAGGGCATCGGCACGCAGTGCCTCCACCCAGCCGGAAAGCTCATGGTGGGCGCGCGACAGCAGTGCGAGCAGAAGCGGCGCCGGCGCGCGCGCTTCGGCAATCCACAGGTTCATCACCTGCTCGACGGCCCAGGCCGCCTCGCCGTAGCGATGCAGGCCCACCATCCGGCTGGAGCCCTTGAGCGTATGGAAGGCGCGCCGCAGCCGGCTGATGGTGTCGGCGTCCTCCAGCACCCGCAGGCCGCCGGCAATATGGCTGCCAACCTCGCCCAGCACCTCGGCCGCTTCGCTCAGGAAAATATCGAGCAGTTCGGCGTCAATCGCGGCCGCATCGCTCGTATCGGCCCTTTCCGCTGCCGGCATCGCGGGCGCAACCGGAGCGCCGGCCGGCAGTGGGTCGGCCAGAGCCACCACCAGGCGTTCCGCCGCACCATGGGAACCGGCCAGCCAGGCGTTGAACTGGGTCGTGGCTTCAGCGGCCTGGCGGCGCAAACCGGCAGCGTCGTCGATGGCAGCCTGTTCGTTCATGGCCTGCAGCGCCGCGCGCAGCGCCTTCACCTCGGGCGAATCGGCGGCGGCGGTGTGGCGCACGGCATCGTTGGCAGCCGCGCGCGCCCTGGTGAGCAAGGCCGCGTGGGAAACCGCCCCGCCCCGCGCTGCCTGGCCGTCGGCCTCGGCGGACTCGTCATGCGCATCCGCCGATGCGCGCCGGCCAAATGCCAGCGCATCGATAAAGGCGTGCACGGCGCCAAGCTCGCCGGCGATCGCCGCCAGCCGGGCGGCGCGCTCGTGCGCGACATCGCCCTCGCTGCCGGGAGCCGTGGCGATATCGCCGCGGACCTGCGCTGCGCTGGCGCCAGCGAGCCAATCGAGCGCTTGCATCACGCGCTGCAATGCCGCTGCGACCGCCTGCGCGTCGGCGCGCAGCGCTTCGGGCAGCGCGCCGGCTTCGCGCAATGGCTCCAGCGTGCTGGCCAGCGCCGCGAACGCGCGCTCGGCGTCGCGCAGGTGGGCGCCGGCCTGCGCGCCGGCAGCATCGCGATCATAGGCATCGAGCCACGATTCGCCGCTGTCGAGGTGGCCGCGCAGCTGTGCGACCGCGGCCTCGCGCAGGCGTTGCGCGCGCGCCTGGTCCACCATCTGCACGAGCCAGCGCGGAGCCGGCATGGCTTGCTCGCCGCGCTGGCGCGCGCCGAGATACAAGGCCAGTTCATCGCAGCGCTGCGCGAACGCGGCGGCCGCGGCATGTCCGGTGCTGCCATGCACCCGCCACGGCAAGGCCAGTGCTCGCGCCAGGAACAGCGCGATGGCGCCGGTGCCGCAAAGACCGTCGTCGCCGGGACTGACAGGCAGCGCGGGATGCGCGGCGGCATCCAGGCAGCGCAGCAAGGCCGGTTGCGCCAGCGGGTGCGAGGCTTCGGCCAGCGCCGCCAGCGCGTTTTGCCATGCACCGGGTTCGGCGCCGGCGGGCGCGGCCCGCTCAAGCGCGGCGGCTGCCTGCTGCAGGTTGCGCGTATCGATCGGATCGAGCCAGCCGTAGTAGCGCACGCGAAAATCGGCATGCGCGCTGGCATGCGCCGCGTCGATGCGGAAAGCCTGCAGGCACCCGCGGATGGCGGAGCGCAGCACCAGCACGGGTGCGCTCTCCGGCTCGCTGGTGGCCGGCGTCCCGCTAGCGGTGATCAGCAGATAGACGGCGTCGTTGAGCAGCGCCTGGGGCACCCGCACCTGGCCCTGCAGGTACTGGCGCAGCAGCAGGTGGGCGCGCCCCGCCAGCCGTTTGGCCAGCAGGTCCGACGGCAGCAGCCCACGGGCCAGCGCGCCGAACACCAGCGCCAGCACGTGCCACACGTCGCGGTCCGGGTGGTCGGTGGCGCGGCGCAGTTCCTGCTCGCTCGCGCGCACGTCCTCCAGAGCGGATTCCAGCGGTAGATAGGCTTCGTGGAGAAGGCTGGGATCGAAGCACGGCACCGGCAGGCGCAGCGCCTTGAGCAGGGCGCCCTCGAAACGCTGGCGCGCGCGCGTAACGGTGGCGGCCATGCGCGTCGGCAGCAGGATGCCTGGCAGCATCTGCAGCTCGTCGACCCACAGGTCGGCGGGATGCACCCGGTCCTCGCCGAGCCGCCCCAGCACGTCGGCATAGGAGCGGAACAGCCGCACCGGATCTTCGTCGTCGCCGACCATCAGGTCGTCCACGTACTCGGCCAGTGCCTGCACGCCCAGGCGGAAGACAGCCAGGGTCTGGGCATCGGCGGCGACGGCTCCGCCGTCGATGCCTTCCAGCAGCCGGCGCAAGGCCTGGCAATACGGATCGACGCCGCGCAGGCCAACGATATGCACGGCGCCCGCGGCCTGGTGCAGATGCTGGCCAGCCAGGCGCAGCGAGGTGGTGTCGCGCGCGCCGAGCGCTTCGGGCGCCTGCTGCACTTCATCGACGTAATGGCCCAGCTCGGCCGCGGCATCGTCCAGCGCCGCGCGCAGGCTCGGCGCCAGCCAGGCCAGCATGGAAAGATCGCGCGACACGGCGGCGCCGGGAGGGGCGGCATGAGGCGCGGAAGACGGGTCCGGCGCCGGCGGGAGCATCAGCGCCAGCGGATCCTGCACGGCCGGAGCGGAGCCGGCAGCCTCACGCGAGACAGGGAAATTCAATGACATGACTGCTTCCAATGCGTCCAATGCGGTGGCGCCGGCCCGTGGCCCGCTCGCGCGGCCCTCGTGTAACCCGTCAGGCGATCTTGAATCGCAGCACGGAGTTGCGCAGCTCTTCCGTCAGCAAGGTCAGCTGCCGCACCGACAGTGCGGTCTGCCGGGTGCCCGAGGAAGTCTGCTCGGTCACCTGCAGGATCCCTTCGATATTGCGTGCCATCGCGGTAGCGAGTCCCGCTTCGTGCGAGGTGTTCTGCGAGATCTGTTCGATCAGCTCGGCCAGTTGGCGCGACACGCGGCCGATCTCCACCAGCGCGGCGCCGGCATTGTCGGACAGCTTGGCCCCTTCCACCACGCCCTGCGTGCTGCGCTCCATGGCGTGCACCGCATCCTGCGTATCGGTCTGGATGGTGCGGATCAGCGCGCCGATCTGCTTGGTCGCCTCGCCCGAGCGTTCGGCCAGGCGCTGCACTTCCTCGGCCACCACGGAGAAGCCGCGCCCGGCTTCACCGGCCGATGCGGCCTGGATGGCGGCGTTCAGTGCCAGCACGTTGGTCTGCTCGGTAATGTCGGAAATCAGCTCGACGATCTCACCGATCTCCTGCGAGGATTCGCCCAGGCGCTTGATCCGCTTGGAGGTGTCCTGGATCTGCTCGCGGATGTCGTTCATGCCGACGATGGCGTTCTGCACCGCGTACTGGCCTTGCTCGGCCGCGGCCAGCGAGGCGCGCGCCACATTGGCGGATTCCGCCGCGCCGCGCGACACCTGCGTGATGCGGTCCGCCATCTCCACCACCGATTCGCCGGTCTGGCGGATCTGGCGCGATTGTTCTTCCGAAGCCGCAACCAGTTCGATCGAGGTGTCCTGCACCTGGCTCGATGCCTGCGTCACCTCGCCGGCGGTCTGCTGCACCCGGCCCACCAGTTCGCGCAGCTCTTCCACCGTGTAGTTCACCGAATCGGCAATCGCGCCGGTGATGTCCTCGGTCACGGTGGCCTGCCTGGTCAGGTCGCCGTCGGCGATATCCTGCAGTTCGTTCATCAACTGCAAGATGGCCTTCTGGTTGGCGTCGTTGTTGCGCTTTTCGTCCAGCCGGCGGGCTTCGGCCTCGCGCTCGCGGGCCTCGGCTTCGAGCGTGCGGGCGCGCGAGTCACGCAGGTAGAGCGCCGCGAGGCCGACCAGGAACAACAGCGTGAGCAAGGCCGAGACGATGGTGGCGCCCAGGGTCAGCGGGCGCATGCGCGCGCCTTCGGAATACGCGGCCTGCAGCGCGGACAGTTCGCCGCGCAGTGCTTCGTTGTCGTTGAAGATCTGCTGCTGGGCGCGCTTGGCCGCGATCAGGCCTGGCAGGTTCTGCAGGATGGTCTGGGTGGTCTTCTGCACTGCGTCGAAGCGCTGCGAAAGCTGCTGCAGGTAGCCGCGCGTCTCGGCATCGCCCGCCGCCGACAGCCGCAGCGCTTCGCTGCCGTTCATCAGGCCGTCCAGGGTTTCGCGGAAGGTATTGGTGTCCTTGCCCAGCAGGAACGCGGTTTCGGGGTTGACGCCTTCGCCCGCCAGGAATTCGTTGAGGTTCTTGCCCAGGCGCTGCGTCAGCATCACCAGCTGCGCGGAGGCGGCCACCTCGCGCGCGTTGGCGCCGCTCTGCAGCTTGATCGCCGCCACCTGCTCGGCGCTTTCCAGCAGTTCCGGGTTGGAGGCGTTGAAGATCTGCAGGGTCTGTCCGATGGTGGTCAGGGTGGGCTGCTGGGCCAGAATGTCGCCGGCGCTCTTCTCGGTGCGGCGCCAGGACTCCATGGCCTGGTCCAGCAACGGCGCGGCCGTCCCGCTGGTGGCACGCACGTGCTTGGTATCGCTGCCGCCTTGCAGCGCCTGCAAGTCCGCGGCAAGTTCGCTCTTGGACTCACGCAGCTGCGTAGTGGCCTGCGCATTGCCCAGCAGCGCCACCGGCACCGCCTTGGCCAGGCGCTGCGAGTGCATCAGCATGTCGCCGGCGATCTCGATCTGCGTGGCGGCGTTGTTGGCTACGCGGTTATCGAAGTACACCGAGGCCAGCAGGGCGGCCAGCGAGAGCACGACCCCCGCGGTCAGCGCACGCTGCTGGCTGGCGAACGGGAGGCTGGAAAGCCTGCCCGGGAAGCGCCGGGCCGGGGTGCTACGCGTGCCGGGCGCGGCGGCGGCGTCCACCGCCAGTGCGGCGGCACTGCCCGCTTGTGCCTGGCGACCCAGGTTGAACATCTTGAATCCCATAGCACCCTCTGTCCGTTATTTTTCGATTTTGATATTTGCCGCGGGCATGCCCGCGCGATGCTCAGGCGGCCTGCCGGCCCACCTGCAGGAAGGCCGGCGCTGCCAGCAGCCTGCGCACGTCGAGCACCTGCCAGTCGCGCCCGTCGCGGTCGGCAAAACGGGCGCCCTCCCATTCCGGTGCGGGCTCGTGCCGAACCGGCGCCCTGTCCGCCGGTTCGGCCGGCAAGGACAAGTCGCCCGCATGGCGCAGCCCGACCACGCGCGTGGCAAGAATGCCGCAGGCGCGCTCCACCTGGCGCGACAGCACCACGATCTTGCTGCCCTGCGGCAGCGAGGTGGCTCCCTCGCCGCAAAACAGGCCGAAATCGATCACGCCCAGCAGGCTGCCGCGCGCGTTCACCAGCCCCGTGTACCAGGGCTGCGTCAGCGGCACCCGGCTGGGCTGGCGCATCTCCAGCACCTCGCCCGTTTCCGGCAACGGCAGCAGCCAGTGCCGCTGGCCCACCTGCAAGCCCAGGTAGCTGTCCACCGCGGGCAGGTTGCGCGCCTCGCGCAGGCGGCGCGCCAGCATGGCCTGGTAGTCCTGGAGCCGGGTCTGGCGGGCACGAAGATCCTGGCGCGGCGCGTTCATGGTCGAGGTCCGGGAAGAAGGCATGGGAGCGTGTGCGAAGGCAGGAACCGCACCTGGCTCAGTGGGTCAGCGCGGCGATCTTGGTCAGCAGCTCTTCGCCGTTGACCGGCTTGACGATGTAGTCGGCCGCGCCCTGGCGCATGCCCCAGATGCGGTCGGTGTCCAGGCCCTTGCTGGTGCACATGATGACGGGAATGTCCTTGAAGCGGTCGTCGCGCTTGATCGCGCGGGTCGCCTGGAAGCCGTTCTGGCCCGGCATCACCACGTCCATCAGGATCAGGTCGAAGGTTTCCTTCTCGAGGCGGGTGAGGGCCTGCTCGCTATTGCCTGCCACCGAAACCTTGAAACCCTTCTTGCCGAGCAGGTCGGACATGAACAGGGCTTCGGTCGGGGAGTCGTCAACGATAAGGATTTTGCTGATAGTCATGAAGTTTCCTTGATATGCGCCTTGACGGCGCTCAAGCCGGCAAGGGGCTGGCCGTGGCGCGTGGCACGCAGGCATCGACCGCCTGCAGCAGCGACTCGCGGGTAAACGGCTTGGCGAGATGGTCTTGCGCGCCGACCAGGCGGCCGCGCGAACGGTCGAACACGCCGTCGCGGGAGGACAGCATGATCACCGGGATGGCGTGGAAATGGGGGCTTTTCTTGATCAGGGCGCAGGTCTGGTAGCCGTCCAGACGCGGCATCAGGATGTCGCAGAAGATCAGGTCCGGATGCATGTCGCCGACCTTGGCGAGTGCCTCGAAGCCGTCTTCGGCCAGCAGCACCTGGCAACCTGCCTGGGACAGGAAGATCTCGGCGGTACGGCGGATGGTGCTGGAATCGTCGATGACGAGCACCTTGCGGCGCGCAGGCGCAGCAACGCTGGCAGCGGCGCCAGCTTCGACCGCGCCGCTGGCTTCGGCGTTGACCCGAATACTTTCTTGCAGTTGAGTGACCCGCATCTCGTTCCCGCGACCAGCGTACCTTCCTGGGAAAGCGCCGGCATTCACTTGAGAACATCCGCGCGATGCAGACTGGCTGCGCCGACGGACCCCGAAACAAAACGATCTGATTCCCGAAAACAAGCCAGCCCGGTGACCCGGTGGCCGGCAAACGGCGGCGCGTGGTACCCGCGCCTGCCAAGGTCCACCCCCCTAAAGGATGGATTTTCAAATTTGAAACAGAGTGTGACAAGTCGCCGGGGGGCCGTCAATGTGCAAACTGGGCCAGCCATGGCGTATCTGTCGCATCGACGCGACGCGGCACGGCGGGCAGACCAGCCCAGCGGCGTCCGTCACGGTCCCGTCATGGTCATACCTGGCCGGATCCTGCCGGCCGGCTTGACGGCATAGCGGCTCCCGCGGTGGAATGCAGCCGCTTCAGAGCGCCACCATCTCAAAATCTTCCTTGCGCGCGCCGCATTCCGGGCAGGTCCAGTTGACGGGCACGTCTTCCCATCTGGTACCGGGTGCAATGCCGTCTTCGGGCGCGCCGGCGGCTTCGTCGTAAATCCACCCGCAGATCAGGCACATCCAGGTCTTGTATTCCATAACGGTACAGTCGCTCTCCATTAAAATTCAGGGCCAGATGGTACCGAATCGGCGCCGCCGGCGCCAGCCGGAGAAGTACGGTTCGGGCCAAATACGCCGTGTTCGCGCACGTTACCCTGCAAATGCCTCGTATTTCGGCTGTTTTGCCGGCATTTTCCACGTAACTTGCTGCCTGATAGAACGCGTTTCTCCCGCTTTTGATTTCACGCCAAGCCATGTCTCGTAACCAGCAGCTCTTCGACCGCGCACAGCAAACCATTCCGGGCGGCGTCAATTCGCCCGTGCGCGCCTTTCGCTCGGTGGGTGGCACCCCCCGCTTCATCACACGCGCCGAAGGCGCTTATATGTGGGACGCCGATGGCCAGCGCTACATCGACTATATCGGCTCCTGGGGCCCGATGATCGTCGGCCACGCCCACCCCGAAGTGGTGCGCGCGGTACAGGAGACCGCCGCCCACAGCTTCTCGTTCGGCGCGCCGACCGAAGCCGAGATCGAGATGGCCGAGGAAATCTGCAAGCTGGTGCCGTCGATCGAGCAGGTGCGGCTGGTTTCCTCCGGCACCGAGGCCACCATGAGCGCGCTGCGCCTGGCGCGCGGCTTTGCCGGGCGCGACCTGATCGTCAAGTTCGAGGGCTGCTACCACGGCCACGCCGACAGCCTGCTGGTCAAGGCAGGCTCCGGGCTGCTGACCTTTGCCGACACCACCAGGAACGCCCCCTCCTCGGCCGGCGTGCCCGCCGACGTGACCAAGCACACCATGGTGCTCGAGTACAACAATGTCGAACAGCTCGAGCAAGCCTTTATCAAGCACGCCGGCGAGATCGCCGCGGTGATCGTGGAGCCGGTGGCCGGCAATATGAACCTGGTGCGCGCCAGCGACGCCTTCCTGCAAGCCATGCGCTCGCTGTGCACCAAGCATGGCGCGGTACTGATCTTCGACGAGGTGATGACCGGTTTCCGCGTGGCCCTGGGCGGCGCCCAGGCGCACTATGGCATCACCCCCGACATGACCTGCCTGGGCAAGGTGATCGGCGGCGGCATGCCGGCGGCAGCCTTCGGCGGCCGGCGCGACATCATGGCCTGCCTGGCGCCGCTGGGCGGCGTGTACCAGGCCGGCACGCTGTCGGGCAACCCGCTGGCGGTGGCGGCCGGGCTGACCACCCTCAAGCTGATCCAGGCGCCGGGCTTCCACGACCGCCTGGCCGTGCAGACCCGCAAGCTTGCCGACGGCCTGGCCGCGGCGGCCCGCGAAGCCGGCGTGCCCTTCGCGGCGGACGCCATCGGCGGCATGTTCGGCCTGTACTTCCGCGACGGCGTGCCGGGCAGCTTCGCCGAAGTCACGCAGTGCGATACCGCGCGCTTCAACCGCTTCTTCCACGCCATGCTGGATGCCGGCGTCTACCTGGCGCCGTCCGCTTACGAGGCGGGCTTCGTCTCGGCGCAGCACGACGACGCCATCCTCGCCACCACCATCGACGCCGCCCGCAAGGCCTTCGCGGCCTGAGGCTTCGCCGGCCTGGCCGAGCAGGCCGGGCGCAGCCGCCCCGACCTGCTCGCAGCCACCCTTCCCGTGCCAGCATGGCCTTGATCGGACCCGGATTGGACTCGGCAAACAGCAGGCGCGCCTGCTCCAGCCGCTGCGCTACACTGGCGATTCCACGAATCCGGAGTCTTCGATGCGCGCATCCCCTTCCCTGTCCCTGTCCTCCGGCCGGTCCGTCGTGCGCTGGCTGGTGCTGGCCATGTGCGCCAGCCTGCTGTCCGCCTGCGGATACAACGACTTCCAGGCCAAGGACGAGGCCGTCAAGGCGGCCTGGGGCGAGGTGGTCAACCAGTACCAGCGCCGCGCCGACCTGATCCCCAACCTGGTCAACACCGTCAAGGGCTATGCCACGCATGAGCGCGAGACGCTGGAGGCCGTCACCCGGGCCCGCGCCGCCGCGACCAGCATCCAGGTCTCGCCCGAGACGCTCAACGACCCGGAAGCGTTCAAGCGCTTCCAGCAGGCCCAGGGCGAACTCAGCGGCGCGCTCTCGCGCCTGCTCGCGGTGTCGGAGAACTATCCGCAACTCAAGGCCGATACGTCCTTCCGTGACCTGCAATCGCAGCTCGAAGGCACCGAGAACCGCATCACGGTGGCACGCCAGCGCTACATCGCCGCGGTGCGCGAATACAACGTCCTGGCGCGCAGCTTCCCCACCAACCTGACCGCGATGATCTTCAAGTACCCGGTCAAGCCGTCGTTCGCGGTGGAAAACGAGAAAGCCATCTCGGCGCCGCCGACGGTGAAATTCTGAGCCTCCGAAACACTGACAGGGATCGACTGGCTATGCAGCATCTCACCAAGCGCAGTGGCTGGCTGGCCGCCATTCTGATGCTGTGGCTGGGCGCGCTGCTGGCGTCGCCCGCCGTGGCCGCCGGCGACGGTTTCGTGCCGGTGCCGCCGCTCACGCAACGGGTCACCGACCTCACCGGCACGCTCAGCGCCAGCCAGCGCAGCGCGCTGGAAAACGTGCTGGCCGAATATGAGCAGCAGCGCGGCAGCCAGATCTTCGTGCTGATGCTGCCGACCACCGAGCCCGAGCCGATCGACACCTACAGCATCCGCGTGGCCGATGCCTGGCGCGCCGGGCGCAAGGGCATCGACGACGGCGTGATCCTGCTGATCGCCAAGGACAATCCGCCCGGACTGCGCAAGATGCGCCTGGAAGTGGGCCGCGGCGTGCAGGGCTCGCTCACCGACGCGATGTCCAAGCGCATCCTGCAAGACGTGATGGCGCCGCACTTCCGCCAGAACGATTTCTACGGCGGCATCTCCGCCGGTGTGTCGGCGATCCAGGCCACCATCGACAAGGAAGCCCTGCCGGGCCCGCAGGCCGGCGCCAGGCCCGCCCAGCGCGGCGCATGGACCGACTGGCTGCCGGTGCTGTTCCCGCTCGCCATCATCCTGTTCTTCTTTATTTCCGCGGCACGGCGTTCCGGCGGCTCGCGCATCGTGACGCGCGGGCGCGGCTGGGACGCGGCGGCCGGCGGACTGGGCGGCACGCTTGGCGGTCTCGGGGGCGGCGGCTGGGGACGCGGCGGTGGCGGTGGATTCGGCGGTGGATTCGGCGGTGGCGGCGGTGGCGGCGGAGGTGGCGGCTTCGGCGGCGGCGGCGGTGGTGGATTCGACGGGGGCGGCGCCTCCGGCAACTGGTAACGACGCATGCCCCATTTCAAACGCGCCCTGCGCCACCTCGGCACGCGCCCCGGCGCCGCCAGCAAGCACTTCCCCGCCGAAGCCCAGCAGCAACTGCAGCAGGCGGTACGTGCCGGCGAGCAGCGGCATCGCGGCGAAGTGCGGGTGGTGATCGAATCCAGCCTGCCCGTTGGACTGGCCTTTTCGGGCATCAGCCCGCGCGCACGCGCACGCGCCCTGTTCGGTGCGCTGGAAGTGTGGAACACGGAAGGCCATACCGGCGTGCTGCTGTACATCAACCTGGCCGATCACGCGGTGGAACTGCTGGCCGACCGCGGCATCGATGCGCGTGTGGACCCGGACACCTGGCGCGCGATCTGCAACGAGCTGGCGAGCGGGCTGGCGCGGGATCTGTCGGTCAAGCCCGTACTGGCGGCGGTGGACAGGATCCACCAATTGCTGGCTGCGCATTTTCCCGCGGGCGACCGGCCCAACCCGAACGAACTCGACGACCGGCCGATCGTGTTGTAGCCCGGGCTGCGCCGGGCGGCGCTCAATGCGCCGGCCGCGCCGCCGTCGGGCTACGCGAGCCCAGCAGGTACCACAACGCGGCAAGCAGCTGCAGGGCTACCAGTCCGGCCCACACGGCCTGGTGCGCCGCCTTCGGATAGCGGCCAGCTTCGGCAGGCCAGAAATCCAGCACCAGGCCAATCCCGATCTGGAAGACAAAGGTCGAAAGAAATACCGTCAAGGTCAGCGCGGTAGTCGCGCGCCCGATCAGTGCATCGGGAAAGCTGCGTGCCAGCACCGCATAGCCCAGGATGCCGCTCGAACCGAACACCCCGTAGGCCGCCCAGAGCATGGCCGGCGGCAAGGGCGTGCCGGCCATGATCAGGAGCTGAATCGCGATAAAGGCGCTCATCCCGATGCCCGCGAACATGTACAGGCTCACCCCGGCGCGCTCAAGATGGCGCGCTGCCCAGCCAGCGAATACGCAGCCGCCCATCATGGCAAAGCCGATCACGGACACCAGGCGGGCGCTCTGCTCCGGCGTATGCCCTGCCACGTCGCGCAGGTAGGCACCCACCCATAGCGTCTGGACTGACAGAAAAATACCCTGGTTGAGCATCGTGAGCGGCACCACCCGTAGAAAACGGGGGTTGCGGAACACCTGCACGGTGCCGCGCAGTTGCTCGCCCAGACTTTGCTTGCCAGCACCAGCGGCGTCCGGCGCGCAGAACCACAGCAGCGCCGCCATCGCCAGTGTCACGGCCGCGAGGCCATAGCTGACGGTGCGCCAATCGGTCCACGACAGCAGCCAGCCCAGCGGCGCCCCCACCGCGACGGCGCCAAGCCCCCCGATCGCCATCACCACGCCGTTCAGCAAAGGCATGCGCGAGAGCGGGAACCAGATCGACAAGGCCTGGATGGCGGCGCCCAGGCACACTGAAACGCCCACGCCGATCATCAGCCGCCCGGCCGCCAATGCCGCCATGCTGGATGCCGAGGCGAACACCAGCGCACCTGCCACCGCCGCCAGCAGCAAGGCGGCCTCGGTGCGACGCGGCCCGAAGCGATCGAGCATCAAGCCAGCCGGCAACTGGGCGCAGGCAAAACCGAGGAAATAGAAACTGGTCAGCAAGCCCAGGTCGGCAGCGCCCAGGCCCATCTCGCGAATCAGGTGCGGCGCGAAGCCCAGGTTGACGCCGCGAAAGATGTAGGAAACCAGGAAACCGAGCGAGAAGATACACAGCACGCGCCAGCGCGCGCTGCCCGGCGACGAATTGGCGCTCCGCACGGCGGCGGGCGAGGAGGAGGAAGCAGAAGTCATGTTGGCATTGTGGCCAGTCGGCGCATGCAACGCCAACGAAAGATACCCGCCACAATTGTGAGTGGAATTTGACGGTAAGATCTGACGGTAATGAGCCTCCGACACCCCAAGACCTCCCAAGCCGGCCAGCCGGTCCTGCCCACCGGACCCGCCGGGCCCGCCACGCCGCCCGAGCCGCACCGTGCGAAGCGCCTGCCTCACCTGCCCGCGCTGCAGGCCCTGCGCGCGCTCGAGTCCGCGGCCCGGCACCGCAGTTTCTCGCGTGCGGCGGAGGAACTTGCGCTGACCCACAGCGCCATCAGCCACCATATCCGCGCGCTGGAGGACAACCTGGGTACCAAGCTGTTCCAGCGCAGCGGCCACCTGATGGTGCCCACCAACGTGGGCGCGCGGCTGGCGCAGCGTGTACGCGGCGGGCTTGGCGAACTGGAAGACGGGCTGCGCGAGGCCAGCAACGGCGGCGCCACGCAGGTGATACGGCTGGAGGTCAGCGTCATGGCCGATCTGGCCAACGCCTGGCTGATCCGCCGCCTGCCCAGCCTGCACGCGGCCCAGCCGGGCTTCGACCTGCACCTGCGGCTGCACACCGAGATCGCGCCGCCGGATCCGTACTCGGTGGACGTGGGCATCTGGCACCAGCGCGTCGACCTGCCCGGCTTTGTCTGCCACAACCTGATCGAGGACCATGTGATTGCCGTAGCCAGCCCGGCGCTGCTGGCGCGCTTTCCCGGCTTTACGCTGGCCGACCTGCCGCGCCTGCCAATGCTGCGCTTCGCCCTGCGGCCGTGGCGCGACTGGCTGGAAAGCGCCGGCCTGCCCAGCACCGAACCCGAACGCGGGCCGATCTTCCAGGATGCGGGCATGATGCTTCAATCGGCGGTGGCAGGGCTCGGGGCAGCCACGGCGCGCCTGCAACTGGCCCATGACTACCTTGCCAGCGGCGAACTGGTGCAGCTTGGCACCACGCGCATCCCGTCCAGCCTGCACTACTGGGTCACCTGGCGCGAAGGCAATCCGCGCGAGAAGACAATCCTGCAGTTTTACAACTGGCTGCAAGGCCAGGTGGCGGCCTCCTCCTTGCGCCAGCCACCCGAGCCGGGCGCCTGACGCCTAGCGCCCCGCCGCGCGCAGCGCCTCGATCCGTTCGCGCGTCAGCGGATGGGTGGAGAAGAAGCTGCCGCCATCGTCGTCGTTGCCGGCATCCCCGGCGGCACGGCGGCTGCGCCGCTCGCGCTTGGTTTCCCGCTCGGCGGACGTGGCCGACGCGCCGCCCTGCTGTCCGGAGCCCGACTCGGCGGCCTGTTCTTCCACCTCCTGCTCGTGCGCGGACTCCAGCGCTTGCAGCACGTCGGCGAATGCCGACACCGGCAGGCGGTTGTCCCGCATGACTTCCACCGCGTATGCATCGGCCTCGCGCTCGTGGTCGCGCGAATAGCGCAGGCTCAGGATGGCCGCGGGCACGCCCGCCAGCACGCTGGAATAGTCACCGAGGAAATACGCCGCCAGCGCGCCCACTGCCGAAGCCTGCAATATCTGCTGCAGGCCATGGCGCTGGGCCACGTGCCCTGCCTCGTGGGCCAACACGCCCATCAGGCCGGGGCCGGGGCCTGCCAGCTTCACCAGTTCGTCGGTCACCACGATCGTGCCGCCCGGCAAGGCCAGCGCATTGGCCCCGAGCCGGCCGCCCTGGCGGAACAGGATGCGGTATTGATGGCCCGGATCGGGCGGACGCTTGAGCGCGCCGAAGTCGGCACGAATGCGCTCCTGCTCCGCCACCGGCAGGGCCGAAGGCTTGAGCAGTCCGTCATCGATGCTGCTCAGCGTGGCCTCGCCCAGCCGGGCTTCCAGCGCCGGCGGCACACTGCGTGCCACCACGCCGGCGCCMCACGGCAACACCACGAAATACCCCAGCGCCAGCGCCGCGACCAGGCCCAGCACCGACAGCGCTGCCAGCCGCCAGCTGTTTTGCGCGCGCACCACCCAGCCCTCGCGGTGGCCGCTGGCATCCAGCAGCGCGGCAAAGCGGGCGTGGTCCGTGACCTCGCAGAAGGCACCATCGGCAAACGTCACCAGACGCGGCGCGCGCTTGACCCGTTCGGAAACGCGCAATGCCGCCAGCGGCGCGCGGCGCAACTCAGTGCCATCGGCCTGGCGCAACACCGCGTCGCGCCCTTCGATGGACAGTTTGACCGCATGGGCACGCGACGAGCGGCCGTCGAAGTAAGTGGCCGCAACCTTGGGAGTGGCCGGCGCCTCGGGGGAATCCTGCATCAGGGCCTTGGGATCGGGGTGAACTGAGGAATAAGCCTGCGCAGCGTGATCGGCGTGCTTACAGTGCGATATCGATGTCGTACCAGTCCACCGCCGCATCGCCCAGCGCGCCGGCCTGCTGCGTTTCGCCGGCCACGAAAGCATCCAGCGGCGCAGCCGCCAGCATGGTCATGCTCTCGATACGGTAGCGCATCGAGCGCACCCGCGCGAACGGCAGGAACAGTCCCAGCGTCAGCACGGTGGCGATCATATTGGTCACGAAGATAAAGAACAGCCGGCTCGCCTTGACCTCGCTGCGAAACGCGTGCGGCGCCAGCGTGGTGTGGTTCCACACCAGGTTCTGCAGGCGTGCCATCAAGAAGGGACGCACCGCCAGCAGCGCCACGTAGAAGCCGATCACGGCCAACCCGATGGCCAGGAACGGAGCGCCACGGGACACGCCAACCCCGCGGCCCAGCAGGGCGCCGGCGACCGATGTCACCAACACCACTGCCAGCATCATGCCAAAAGCGCGCAGGTAGACGCCATAGAAGGCGCCCGCGGTGGCGTCGATGCCAAAGGGCGCCGTGCCGAAGCGGGTGTTGTCATGCTGGTATTGCTTGAAGCGCTGATGCGCCAGCGGCGCCAGCGCAAACAGCGAGAACACGGTGAGCACGGGCCAGAGCAGGAACACCTTATAGGCCTGGCCGTCGCCGCCCGTGAAGGCAAAGCGCAAGCCGCGGTAGCTGGAGTTGGCCATGCGAAAGCGCAGCGAGCGCACCAGCAGCAGCGGAAACACCACCGCCAGTGTCAGACCCAGCGCCACGGCCAGGAAAGGGGAAACATGGCTGCTGAACTGGAAGACCACCGCCAGGCCAAACACAATGGCGCGGCCCTTGAGGATGGCGGAGGCACGGCCGTGATAGTCGAAGCTGGCGCCGTCCAGCCGCGTGTTGCGGTAGAAATACTGCATGGTCCGCACCTTGGCCCAGGCCGAGTAGACACCCAGCGTGACAAGGGTCAGCAAGGTATTGACGATCCAGATGCGGAAAAACTCGGAGCCCGAGCCGGTGAACTCGAAGCGCAGGGGGCGCGGCTGCCCGGCAGGCGCGTCGGATACGGTCGTCTGGAACGCGTAGTTGTCTTGCTGCATTCTGGTTTTCTCCCGTGAAATCTGCAAGGTCGCATGGCGCCGACAAATCACATTTGCCGGTACGCCGCGTGACGATATCCTTATTCCCCGCATCGTGGCCAGCTATGTATCAGGAATGCAACCAATTCGATGGTGAGCGACAGGAATTGCAGGAAGTTCCCACCTCATCCAACTAGGCGAGGAGGACGTAGTGCCAATGTGGGCTGGCCAACATTCATACCCCAACGGGGCTACATCTTTGTCGCCGGCACACCCTCGTGGCGCACACGCCGAACTATCAGCCGGGGTTCCCGCAGCTAGCGTGCCCCATAGAACACAAAATATTCCTGCTCGGTAGTATCTCTACTGCAACCAATCGTACGGTCGTGCGCCGACTGCTCCACCACCCGAATACCCCTGGGCACTTACCCTTGCACCGCTGCTGCCGGGCGATCGGCAAAAGCACGCCATACGCCGATTGACGCACCTCGCCAAGCCAGCAGGCATTGAAAGCATCACTATTTTCCGGCCTCGCCGTATTGCAGCGCACCCCACATGAGCGCGAGCAGTAACAACAAGGAAACATCCTGTTACAAGAAATCGGAGATGTAACAAGTGGCAAAAAAACATCATCAATTAAATCAGTTACTTATCTTCTCTGGCACGTTCGTCGCTCTTATGTTCGTTACAAAGACCAGAGCGACCGGAACCAACAAGCACGGTACGCCGGGGGATGCCGAAGCCAAGGGGATTCAAAACCCCAGCAAAGACATCACGAGAACGGGGAGTTGAACGGGGGTGGAGCAGTGGCCATGACAGGGCACCTGCTCCGCGGGGAGGTTTGGCGCTGGGCCAGCGCAAATTTCAAGAATCCATGGCCCACGCCGCACACGGTGAGACGCAACGCACCGGCGCGACGATCACTAGCAGTTTTGTAGCACTTTCAGGCGCGGGTCCGATTCCTGAGGGAGGGAAAGGGTCGGCCCGCGGCACCTACCACGGCGCAATAAGCCGCAAGAAGCGGCAATGCGCCAGGTGAGGCCCAGCCGGTTGGCATCGCCAGCCTGGAGGGTTCCCTGAAACATGGTGGAGGTGGGAGGCCCGCCTTGCCGAGTTGCGCACCGGGGAGACAGCGATTCCTATATCGCTGTAGCGCCAGCGTGTACCCGTCATCGAGGAATCCATCCTGTCTTGGCCATGGCCGGCACTACCGGCCGAAGCCTGTGCCCGATCTTCAGCGGGCGCTTTTTCCCCTTTTAACCATGACGTGAAGGAGATGGACATGAACACCATGTTCGAAGGCATCAAGCGTTTTGTGCGGGAGGAAGATGGCGCCTCGGCGGTTGAATACGCGCTGCTGGCGGCAATCATCGGCATCGGTATCGTGGCTTCGACCGGAACGTTGAAGGATGCCATCGTCACCGCTTTCACGAATGTCGGGACCGCAATCACCACCGCTAGCGGGGGCTGAATGCGGGGCGGGCCATTGCCAGGTTCAATCCTGGCAATGGCCGGTCCCCGAGGCCACCCGGCATGCTTGCGGGGGGGCTACGACATACGCAACCTTGATACTCTGCAAGGCGAGAGCAAACATGAACATGCTGCCCTATCCCAACGGTCTGTGCGTCGCGGCGCTTGTCCTGACGGCCGCTGCCTGGGACGTGCGCATGCGCAGAATTCCAAACTGGCTGGTAGTCATCGGCCTCGTAGTCGGGCTGGTCCTGCAGTGGCACGCGTATGGGGTGTTCACCGGCGTCACGGGTTGGGCAGCTGGAACCGCCGCAGGCATTGGCTTCTTCCTGCTTCCCTATCTGGTGAGGGGTCTCGGTGCAGGCGATGTGAAGCTGATGGGCGCTGTGGGCGCCATCACCGGCGCACAGGCCGCATTTGCGATCGCATTCGCCGCTTGCATTGCCGGCGGCGTGCTGGCCTGCCTGGTCATGTTGTATCGAGGCCAGGTCCGCCAGACTCTGGTTTCGCTATCACACTGGGTCCTGATGCTGCCGTCCGGAAGTGCCAGCATGGCGCATATGGGCACTACCGCAGGAACAGGCTCCAACCGCTCGAGCAAAGGGCGAATTCCCTTCGCGCTGGCAATTGGTGCTGGCGCCTTCGCACTGCTGGGTGGCTGGGTTTGATCCAGGCAGGGCGCATGCGAAACGCTCGGAGAAGCGCTGACGCCGTGAGCTACGGCTGAGAACTTAGAAGAACTTAGAAGACAACACACACAAAGGTGTGCGAGAGGGGAGCGAAATGAGCCAAATGCCATACCCAACCTGGCCATCGCCACGCGTGCCAGAGCCAGGCGAGATCCTGACTGCCGATTCTGTGCAGCACGATAGCACTGTCACCATGCGCACGGGTGCGCAAAGCCTCTGCGTCATTCCGCACGCTCAGAGGCTGACCTCAGCGCCTCTTCCGTTCGTTGCTCCACCCAAACCGCATTAGACCAGCCAGGCAGACGCCTCAAGGCCGGATGCGCGGCCCTTCCGCCTGCCACTGAACGCCGCACGCGCGGCTTTGATGAAATGAATGTTGGCGTGATGGCCAAGGGGGGCGCTCGCGCCTCGCCTGGCCTCACGCCGGCGCCGGAATCCACATCGAGGAGGACCATCAAATGAGAAACGTACGCGCAATCGTGATGCTGCTGGTGGCGCTGCTGGCCGGCCTGGCGGCGGTCGTGCTGGCCTCGCGCTGGATGATGCAGCAGAGTTCCGGCAGCGTGACCAAGGTGGTTGTGGCAGGCACAGACATCAATCTTGGCCAGCGACTCGCTCCCGAGTTCGTCAAGGTTGTCGACTGGCCGCGCGACAGCCTGCCGCCCGGCGTGCTGAGCGACCTGAAGCTGATCGACGGACGCGTGACCAAGGCCAGCGTCATGCGAGGCGAGCCCATCCTGGAATCCAAGCTCACTCCGGTCGGCACGCGAGGTGGTCTCTCGGCTGTGATCGCCGAAGGCAAGCGCGCCATTACCGTGAGAGTGAACGACGTGGTCGGCGTGGCGGGATTCGCCCTGCCGGGCAGCTTCGTCGACATCATCGTGAACACCCAAAAGGATCAGAACAGGAGCGAAGGCACGCCCCAGCATGAACAGTCCATTTCGAAGATCGTGCTGGAGAAGATTTTGGTGCTCGCCATTGCGCAGGAGGTCAACCGCGACGAGACCAAGCCCAAGGTGGTCAACGCCGTGACGCTGGAGGTGTCCCCCGACGAGGCGGAAAAGCTCGATCTGGCGCGCAGCGTGGGCACGCTCTCGCTGGTGCTCCGCAACCAGGTCGACCCGCGCCCGGTCGAAACCGCCGGCGCCACCAAGCGCAGCCTGCTTAATGAGCCGGTGCCAAAGGCTCCGGCGGCAGTGCAGGTGGCGATGCCGGTGGTCAAGACGATACAAGTCGTGCGCCGCCTGGCGGAAAAGAAGATCGCCACCAATTGCGTAGGCGTGATCAGCGGCATGCAGCAAAACCAAGAGTGCTTCTAAGGCGCAGTCGTTGACATTGCCAAATGCCGGCCCCAGCCACTGGGGTCAACAACCGGGGGAAATTCAAATGGACCAACACCATGCCCAGGAGGGCGGCACGCACGGCAGTGCGGCGCGCAACGGCCCCACACGCCTGAAACTCACCACGCTGGCCGTGCTATCGCTAACCAGCGTCTGGCTGGCCAGCGAGCAGGCCCGGGCGGCCGATGCCGCCGCCACAGGTGCAGCTACTTCCGCAACACAAGCAGGGATGGCCGCGCCTCAGGCGATGAAACTGGCCGCCAACGGCCCGATCCAGCTAACCATCGGCGCTGCCAGCGTGCCCCCACCCCCGAGCAGCGGTGGCATCAGCCAAGGCCCCAATTGCACCGGTGCCGGGCGCGAACCGCAACAGGTGATCGTGCCAGTGGGCAAATCGCGCATGCTGTCGCTGCCTGAGCCCGTACGCACCCGCACGCTGGGCAACCCCAGCGTGGTGCAGGCCATGCTGGTATCACCACAGACGCTCTATCTGCTCGGCCTGGACGTGGGTACGACAAACATGATCGTCCAGGGGAAGAGCGGTCATTGCGAGGTCATCGACGTGGTCGTCGGCGCCGACCCGGGCGGCCTGCAGTCCACCCTGCACGACCTGATCCCCGAAGCCAGGCAGGTACGCGTGGCTTCTGCAGCGGACAGCCTGGTGCTCAGCGGCAACGTTCCCGACTCCACCGTCGCGCAGAAGGTGATCGATATCGCCAACGCCTTCGTGATGCGGCAGACCCGCAGCCCGCTACAGGCTCCGCAGCAGCAAATCGGTGGGCCGATGGGCCAGGCTCCGATGGTTGCCATGGCCGGCGGCAGCATGGGCGGACTGGGCATGCTCGGAGGCGGCGTCGGCGCCAACACCGGGCAGCCGCTGCGCAGCCCGCGCATCATCAATATGATGACGGTGGACTCGCCCCAACAGGTGATGCTGGAAGTCAAGGTGGCGGAGGTGTCGAAGACCCTGATCGACCAGCTCGGCGCTGCTGCCAACCTGAATGGCGCCTTTGGCAGCTGGAGCTTTGGCCTGCTGGCGAACTTCCTCTCGGGCGGCGCAGGCGTGATCTCCGGCGTGAAGTCGAACAATCTGCCCTTCAACTTCCATATCGATGCGCAGAAGGGCGACAGTCTGGTCAAGATCCTGGCCGAACCCAACCTGATGGCCATCAGCGGCCAGGAAGCGAGCTTCCTCGCGGGCGGCAAGGTGTTCATCCCGGTGCCGCAAGCCTCCAGCGCCGGCGGCACCACCATCACCCTGCAGGAGGAGACCTTCGGCGTCGGCCTGCGCTTCACGCCGACCGTACTTGCCAACGGCCGCATCAACCTGAAGGTGGCACCGGAAGTCTCCGAGCTTTCCCCGACCGGGGTAGCGCTCACCGCACCAAACCTGACCGGCACCACCATCCTGCCACTGATCACCACCCGCCGCGCATCCACCACGCTGCAGGTGATGGACGGCCAGAGCTTCGCCATCGGCGGCCTGATCAAGAGCAGCGTCACGGGTAGCCTGAAGGCATTGCCAGGCGCGGGCGAGCTGCCCGTGCTGGGCAACCTGTTCCGCAGCACCAACTTCCAGCAGGACAAGAGCGAACTGCTGTTCGTGGTCACGCCCCGCCTGGTCAAGCCGCTGCCGGCCAACTATCCGATGCCGACCGACTCCTTCGGGCCACCGACCCCTGGCGAGGTCTTTATCAACGGCAATATGGAAGGGCACCCTGTGACGAACACGGTCCCGTATACGCCGCAAGCCCCGACCGGCGCACCGCCCGCTCCGATGGCACCTGCCCCGGCCGCGCCTACCACCAGCACCTCGCCCGCGACCGGAGGACGTGACAGCGCAATGGCCGGCGCCCTCTCGCCTACAAGCGCTGCCGTACCGGCGCCGACGACAAGCGACATGCAGTGAGCCCGATGCAATCGGCCTGCATAAAACAGGGGAACATCATGAACTTCAGGAACCTACGTGCCAGACTCAGCCGATTTGCCGTCACGGCCTTGGCTGCAGGCTCTGCCGCCGGCCTCGCTGGCTGCATGACCACCACACCGGTGTACGACGCGCACTTTGGCGAAGCCGTGCGAACCGTGCGCGCCATGCAGACGCTCAACCCGAACGCATCGATGAATACAGACCCCGTGACCGGCGTCGACGCACGCAGCGCCACCTATGCATTGGACCGGTATAACTCGTCATACCGCAGCCCGCGAACCGACGGCAATGACTTTGTGATCGGGGTTGGCAACTCCAGCTCCGGTTCCACACCCTGACCATGCGGCGGCATGCGCCTGCTCACGCTGCCGCCGCATGCCGCCATACCAAATTGCAATCTGGGAGATATCGAGATGGCAAAGCTCATTCTGGTCTCGGCCGACGAGACGCGGGCCCGGCAGATGTCCGCGATGGCCGGCCAGGTCGCAACCCACCGCCAGGTGCAACTGGTCTGCGCCGATCCGGAAAAAGCGCTAGGCATGGCCGGGCTGGTGCACCCATCCGATTTCCTCATCCTGCAGGGCGACGACTTCAGCCTGAATGTACTGGAACGCCTGCGCCAGCGCTTCCCCGAGCCCGGCGACGTTCCTTGCATCCTGGTCACGCCGTCGCCGTCGGCCGAGTTGCTGATGCGCGCCATGCGAATGGGCATACGCAGCGTACTGCGCTGGCCGCTGGACCCGCGCGAATTCAATGGTGAGCTGGAACGCCTGGCCGTCAAGCTGCACGTTGGCGCCGAGGTTGAAGCCCGCACGATGACATTCACCTCTTGCAAGGGAGGCAGCGGCACCACCTTCGTTGCCGCCAATTTTGCCTACGCCATAGCCGCCACGCGCGCCAAGCGCGTGCTTCTCGTGGACCTGGACCAGCAGTTCGGGGACGCCGCATTCCTGGTCACGGACAAGGCGCCCCCGGCCACCCTGGCGGATATCTGCCAGCAGGCTGACCGGCTCGACCTCGCCTTGCTGGACGCTTGCATCACCCATGCGCACGCCAACTTCGACGTCATCGCTGGTCCCGGCGACCCCGTCAAGGCGGGGGACATCAAGGCCGCCCACCTCGAGAGCATCCTTGACCTGGTGCGGCCGGTATACGACGTCATCATCTTTGATGCCGGACAGGACATCAACCCTTCCTCGATCATGGTGCTGGACCACAGCGACATCATCTATCCGGTGCTTCAGCTTAGTCTGCCCTACCTGCGCGCCGGCCAGCACCTGATGCAGATCTTCCGCTCGCTTGGGTACCCGTCCGAGCGTCTGCACATGGTGATCAACGAGTACGAGAAACACTCGCCGGTCAGCTTGCATACGCTGGAGGAGACGCTCGGCACAAAGGTCGCACACCTGCTGCCGCCCGACCCGAAGTCGGCTCGCGATGCCAGCAACCAGGGCGTGCCGGTACTGCAACTGGCCGAACGCAGCCCGATCGCTCGCGCGCTGGTACAGATGGTGGATACCGTCTACCCGAACGCTGCAAAAAAAGAGGAAGGCCTGCTGCACAGACTGCTTGGCCAGCGCAGCAAGCAGGCCAGTCAGGCTTTGCCAATCGAGAGACACGCATAGCCGCCCGGGCAGCAACAGTCGGCCCGGGAACGAACACATAGGCGCAAAGCGCGCTGCGGAGAATCAACATGTCATTGCGTCAACAACTCTATGAGAAGGCTGGCGAAACCGTGGCAGAGCGCGTCGGCCCGGTCGGCACAACCGTGAACGCGGCCTACCAGCAACTCAAGATGGAGATCCACGAAGCCATCATCGAGCGCGTGGAACTGGAGAAGCTGCAGCGTCTATCGCCAGAGCAGGTGCGCCGCGAACTGGCGCTGCTGGTCGAGCGCATCATCGACGAACGCAACATCCCGATCAATGAGAGCGAACGCAAGCGCCTTGTGTCGGACGTGCGAGACGAGATGCTGGGCTTCGGCCCGCTCGAGCCGCTGCTGAGCGATCCGACCGTTTCGGACATCCTGGTCAACACGGCCAGGCAGGTCTATGTGGAGCGCCGCGGCAAGCTCGAACTGACCGATGTGACCTTCCACGATGACGCCCACCTGTTGAAGGTCATCGACAAGATGGTGTCCCGCGTGGGACGGCGAATCGACGAATCCAGCCCGATGGTGGATGCGCGGCTGCCCGATGGTTCGCGCGTGAACGCCATCATCCCGCCGTCCGCTGTCGATGGACCACTGCTATCGATTCGCCGCTTCTCCGTCAATCCGCTGATGGTCAAGGACCTCGTGGAACTGCAGACCCTTACGCCGCCGATGGCCCAATTGATCGAAGCCATGGTCAAGGCCAAGCTGAACATCCTCATCTCTGGCGGTACCGGTAGTGGCAAGACCACCCTGCTCAACATCCTGTCCGGGTTCATCCCGGCAAGCGAGCGCATCGTCACCATCGAGGACGCGGCGGAACTACAGCTCAGGCAGGACCATGTGCTGCGCCTCGAAACGAGGCCGCCCAATATCGAGGGCAAAGGCGAGATCACGCAGCGGGCACTGGTCAAGAATACCCTGCGGATGCGTCCGGACCGCATCATCCTCGGGGAAGTGCGTGGCGCCGAGGCGCTGGACATGCTGCACGCGATGAACACCGGCCACGAGGGGTCGCTCGCCACCATCCACGCCAACACCCCCCGCGACGCGCTGACCCGGCTCGAGAACATGGTCAGCATGGCCGGCCTGTCGCTGCCGCCCAAAACCATGCGGCAACAGATCACCTCGGCCATCACCGTGATCCTGCAGGTATCACGGCTCACTGACGGGCGCCGCAAGCTGATGAGCGTGCAGGAGATAACCGGCATGGAAAGCGACGTAGTCAATATGCAGGAGATCTTCACGTTCAAGCGTACGGGAATGGACGCCGAGGGGCGCGTCAAAGGCCACTTCTGCGCCACCGGCGTGCGGCCGCACTTCTGCGACCGGCTGCAGGCCTTCGGCCTCAGCGTACCGGATCGGCTGTTCGAACCCTCGCTGCGCTTCGAGGTATGAACCGCGCTCCCTCTGTGCAGGAGATCACGCCATGAACACGACCTTTGTCGGCTTCGGCCTCTCGCTCTTCATTGCCATCGTGCTGCTGATCGTCGTCTGCTACCAGTGGTGGCAAGGCAAGCATAGCGCGGGAGCACGACGCCTCGGCCGCCGCATGCGCGCCATGACCCAGGCACGCTGGGGCGAGGAGCCGTCTTCCATCATGAAGGAACGCACGCTAAGTCGCTCCGCCTACCTTGCGGGCTTGCTACGCAAGCTGCCGCACGTCCAGGCACTGGACCAACTATTGATGCAGTCCGGGCTCGCGTGGACTGTGTCGACATTGCTCGGCTTCACTTTCCTGCCTGCGGCGGTCCTTTGTCTCGTTGGCCTGCTTGTCGGCTTGCCCATTGCGGCGCTCTGCGTTGCGGCTCTGTGCTGGTTACCGATGCCCCTGTGGCTTGTGCTCCGGCGCCGCACCCGTCGCCTGCAAAGCATCGAAGGGCAGCTTCCCGAGGCCGCTGACATGATCAGCCGCGCGCTACGCGCCGGCCATTCCTTCTCCAGTGCGCTCGACATGGCAGGCAATGAATTGCCCGACCCGCTGGGCGCCGAGTTCCGGGTTACCTTCGACGAGATCAACTACGGCGCTTCGATGCACGATGCGCTGAAGAACCTGGCAAAACGCGCCCCGCTGGCCGATCTGCGCTACCTGGTGATCGCCGTGCTGATCCAGCGTGAGTCCGGCGGCAATCTCGCTGAGATTCTGGGCAATGTCAGCCAAATCGTCCGCGAACGCATCAAGCTGATGGGCCAGGTGCGCGTGCTCTCCGCCGAAGGGCGGCTCTCCGGCGTGATCCTGACGTTGCTGCCATTTGGCATGGCTTTCGCCATGTATCTGCTGAATCCGGATTTCCTCATGCCCCTGGTGACCGATCCTGCCGGCCCATGGATCGTCGGCTATGCCCTCACGCTAATGCTGCTTGGCATGCTATGGATGCGAAAGGTCGTGCGCATCCATATCTAGATGCAGCAACACCCTACATCAAAGGAGGATGGGCGCCGCCCAGCACTATCATGACTCTCGAGCAAATCCTCATCCTGGTATTCACCTTCATGCTGGCCTTTGGCTTGACGCTGGCCACCATGATGCTGCTGCAACGCGATAAGCTGCGCGGGCGCATTTCGCAGGTGACACAGGCCACTGGCGGCAGCGACGACGCTACGCCCTCGGTACTGCAAGACGACTGGATGCGCAAGCTGGAGCGCGTGTCCAAGCCCCTGGCCAAGCTCGCGTTACCCAAGGACGGCTGGGACGCCTCCGCGCTGCGCACGCGCTTCATGAACGCCGGCTGGCGCAACCCGTCGGCAATTCCCCTCTACTTTGCCTGCAAGACCGCGCTCGCCCTGCTGTTCCCGCTGCTGCTGTTTCTGTTGACGCATGGCGTGGTCAGCGAGGATAACCCCAGGCTGCTGCCGTTGACGCTGCTGGCCAGCGCGATTGCCGGCTTCTACCTGCCGGACCTGGTACTGCGCAGGCGCGTCCTCCAGCGCAAGCAGGCAATCCTCGAAGCCTTCCCCGATGCGCTGGACCTGATCACGGTATGCGTCGAGGCGGGTCTCGCGCTTGACGCCGCTCTGCTGAAGGTGGTGGAAGAACTGCGCGGCGAGCGCAACGCGCTGGGCGAGGAGCTTGAGTTGCTGGTGCTCGAATTGCGTGCCGGACTTTCGCGAGAGAAGGCACTGCGCAACCTGGCGCTGCGCACCGGCGTCGAGGACATCGACATGCTGGTCAGCATGCTGATCCAGGCCGATCGCTTTGGCACCAGCATATCCGCCTCGCTGCGCGTGCATGCTGATACGCTGCGCGTCAAGCGGCGCCAGCGCGCCGAGGAATGCGCGGCCAAGATCGCTATCAAGCTGCTCTTTCCGCTGCTCTTYTTCATCTTTCCGTCGCTATTCGTTGTACTGCTCGGCTCCCCCGGCATCCAGTTGTACCGCTCGCTGCTGCCTCTCATGTCCGGCAACGGCTGACAGCCCATGTGCCTCAAGCCCGCCCAGTAAACCGGCCGCAATCATCAGGGGAGCACGCCATGCAAACAGTGAGAATCAGCAAACAGCGGCGGCAGCGCGGAGCCAGCGCCGTGGAGTTCGCCCTGATCGCCCCGCTCTTCTTCCTGCTGCTGTTCTCCGTCTTCGACTTCAGCGTGATGATGTGGGCCAACCTGACAATGCAGCATGCAGTGCGCGAAGGCGCGCGCTACGCCGTCACCGGACAAAGCAGCTCCGCGCAACGCTATCAGGACGTGCTGACGAAGATCCGCCAAAACTCACTGGGCGTATACGACTTGTCGCAGGCGACTGTCACCACCTGGGTCAACAACACCAGCCAGGCCAATGGCAGCAGCATGTTCGGCGGCGCGGGCGACCTCATCGTGATCGAGGTTAATTGTTCCTGGCCGGTGCTCACGCCAATGGTCGCGGCCTTCTTCAAGTCCACGGGCGGCAAGTACACCTTCAGCGTTGCAGCCACCATGCGCAATGAGGCCTTCTGATGAAACCCACCCGCCCACTCCCCAGCCGGCAGGCCGTACGCGGCATTGCCGCCATCGAATTCAGCATACTGCTGCCCGTCCTCGTCTTCCTGGCGATGCCTGTGATCGATTTCGCCCGAGCCATCCAGGCCAACCTGATCCTGGTGAGCCTGACACGCGAGGGCGCTAACCTGGTCTCGCGCAGTTCGGCATACACGCCGCAGGACATCATGAATTCCCTGGCGCAAACCACGCCCCCGCTGAAGATGAGCAAGCGCGGCATGATCTACATCACAAAGATCATGGGGAACTGTAGTGGGAGCAGTTCTTACTGCACAAGCAATATCGTGCTCGAGCAGTACCGCTGGACGGGTGGCTGGACCTTGGGCGGCACGGTGCCAGGCAGCAATGTATGGAACTGCGGCAATGGTGGTGGCTCCTGGGCAAGCGACGGCAGTTGCAGCGGCCTGCCGGCCGGCGGCGCTTCCGCGCCCACCGCCAACGCGATGACCGGCTCGCTGCACGATGGCCAGATCGCCTACATCGTCGAGTCCTACTACAACTTTGACATGTTCTTCAAGGGACTGACGATGGGCGTTTTGAAAATGCCCAACCTCGGCCCGAACCTGTATTCGGTCACCGCGTTCTGACCCAACGACAAGGAGCAGCCATGAAAACACAACTTCCTGTCAGGCAGAAGGGGCAGATCACCATCATGGTGGCCATGCTGATGTTCGGGATGCTGGGCATCGTCGGCCTCGCGGTGGACTCCGGCATGGCCTATGTCACCAAGGCCAAGCTGAATGCAGCGGTCGACTCCGCCGCCGTCGCCGCGGCAAAGGCGGTCACCACGGGCAAGGACCAGGCAGAGCAGACAGATAACGCCAGGCAAGCCGCTCAGAAGTTCTTCGACGCCAACTTTCCCTCCGGCTACCTGGGCGCGACAGCTTCCCTCGATACCAGCAAGTCCGACTTTGTGCAGTTCGACACACCGACTTCGGGGGCTATCACCATCAATCCTTCTGCGTCGGCAATCATGCCGCTGAGGCTGCTGAAGGTCCTGGACCTCAACAACGTCACCGTTGGGGCTAGATCGCAGTCGATCCGCAAGGATCTTGACCTGATTTTCGTGATTGACTCGTCGGGTTCCATGAGCCCCGTGTGGAGCACGGTCAAGGCCAATGCCAACAGCTTCCTCGATCAGTTCAGCCCCACGGAAGATCGGGTTGGCCTGGTGCATTTCTCAGCCGGGGCCGTTTCGGATATCAAGATCAGTACGAGCACGCGCGGCTTCGATCGCACCACGATGAAGAGCACGATCAGCGGCCTCGGCAACGGCGGCACGACCAACTATGCGGAGGCTCTGTGGCAGGCCCGCGACCAGCTCAACAGCATCACCACGAATCCCTCCAGCCTGCGCGTGGTTGTGTTCTTCTCCGATGGTGAACCCAATACCCTGGCTGCCCGATACCAGGTCAACGCCACTTCGACGTCAACGACCACGACCACCACGGTTACCTGCAACAAGAACGGCAAAGGCTGCAAGAGCAGCAACTCGACCGCGCCACCGGTCAACAGCACGACGGCGGTCTGCGCCGGCGGCATCACCGGCGCCAAGAGCGGCGGCAGTACGAGCGGCTTCTACATCGTTGACCAGCGAGACACCAGGATGCCGGCTCCCTGTACCAACCTTGGCGGCAGTGCCACCCAAACCACCGGCGACACGGTGAACAACAACGTGGCAGGCACCTACGTCAGTACCACCACGAAAAGCACGACGCCCTTGCCCAAGCAGATGCCCGGCTACTACGACGTGCACGATCCCAACGACAAGTCATTCCCGATTGCCGGCACAAGCGTGCCGTTGACCGTCGGCAACAGCTTCAGCTCCACCAACGTCTTCAACGCGGCCACCAATGTGGCGGTCGAGATGGCCACGGCGCTGCGCAACCAGAACGTATATATCTTCGCACTCGGCCTGGATGGCAACGGAGGCTTTGACGCAGACCTGCTCAAGAACATGGCTAACACGACGGATGCCAAGCTGTATAACAACAAACAACCGGCCGGCGTCTATTGCTACGCCGCCAACATCAACGGTCTCAAGCCATGCTTTTCAAAGCTGGCCTCGGAGATCCTGCGAATTTCCAAGTAAAGAGTCCAGCGTGAATTGACCATAAGAGTCGCGAATCTTGGAGGCACTATGTTCGACAATCAGTCGGTGGAGGCTGGGGTACCGGGGCTGTTAATTCGGCGCGTTTCCAAAGTGGCGCTAGAGGTGTGCCTGCGACTCGCCACCGCGTTGTTGTTCGCTGTCTTCGCCTATGCCGCATACAGACACTGGCGTGCCGACCCGACCCGCATCACGCTGCTCCTGCTGGTGGTGGCCGAATGCCTGACCGTCGGCCTGTCGCTGGTAGCGCGCGTGCCGACCCGGCGTGACTGGAATCCAGTCGCCATACTCTGCTCGCTGTTTGCCACCTACTATTTCCTCGCGATTCAACTCTCACCAGGCGTGCGGATTGTGCCAGAATGGATCGGCGCCGCGTTGCAGATCTCGGGGATTGCGTGGCAGATCTTCGCGAAGGTGACGCTGCGCTACTCGTTCGGGCTTTTGCCAGCCAATCGCGGGATTGTGTCGAGCGGTGCATACCGGGTCGTACGGCATCCGATCTATCTCGGCTACCTCGTTGCCGACATTGGCTTCCTGCTTGCGAACTTCGGACTGCAAAACGTGCTGGTCTACGCTGGACAATTCGTACTGCAGGGTGGCCGTATCACCCTTGAAGAGAAGCTTCTGTCCGACGATCCCGAGTACCGGGCGTATCGGGACAAGGTACGCTTTCGCGTATTACCGGGATTCTTCTGATCCTGCTGGCAGTCCTTGCGGGCCTCCTGACCGGGACCAGCACCCCGCCGTATCCAACCCGTCCATGGCGGCCCGGCCTTGACCGACCCCACTCTTTTCTGAAGAATCCATGCATGACCGTGCCCTGAAGCGGCGCACGGACCGCATGGAGCCCTCATGAAGATCCGCATCCTCAGCGACCTGCACCTCGAGCACGATACACCGGCGTCGGTCCCTTCCTGCCCCGCCGACCTGACCGTGCTGGCCGGCGATATCGCCAACGGCCGCGCCGGCGTCGACTGGGCCGCGCGCACCTTTTCGGAGCCGGTGGTCTATGTGCCGGGCAATCACGAGTACTACGAGAACGCCTTCGAGCCGGTCGATGCGGCCATGGCCGAGGCCGCCGAAGAGGCGCCGCACATACACGTGCTCAATGACGCCGTGGCCTATTTCGATGGCCTGGCGGGCGGGCCGGTCCGCGTGATCGGCACCACCTGGTGGACCGATTACGCGCTGTTCGGCGCCGCCCGGCGCGAGGAGTCGATGCTGGCCTGCGCCGGCGTGATGGTGGACCACCGCCTGATCGAGATCGCCAACGGGGATGGCCAGCGGCGCCGCTTCACCACCGCCGATGCACTGGCGCGGCATGAAGCGGCCAGCGCGTGGCTGGCCGCGCAACTCGCCGTGCCCTTCGACGGCAAGACGGTGGTGGTGACCCACCACGCGCCCGATCTTGGCAGCCTGGACCCGCGCTTTTCCCACGACCTGGTCTCCAGCGGCTTTATCTCGCGCCGGCCGGACCTGGTCGCGCAGGCCGACCTGTGGATCCACGGGCATACGCACACCAGGTTCGACTACCGGCTCGATGATGCGCGGGTGGTGTGCAACCCGCGTGGCTACGTGCGACGCAAGACAGGCGAACCAGAGAACCCCGCCTTCGACTGGTGCTTCACGGTGGAACTTTAAGCCAGCCGCCGCCGACGCCAGGCGCGGCAACGCATGCTCCAGGCAAAAACCCCCGCCGGCTCGCGCCAGCGGGGGTTTTTGCTTACTACAGGTACAGCAGGCTGCCGTTTGGCAGGCCGGCAGATTTACATCATGCCGTCCATGCCGCCCATGCCACCCATGCCACCCGGCATTGCCGGAGCCGAGTCGTCCTTCGGCATTTCTGCAACTGCGCAGTCGGTGGTCAGCATCAGCGAAGCGACCGAAGCGGCGTTCTGCAGCGCGGTGCGGGTCACCTTGGTCGGGTCCAGCACGCCCATTTCCACCAGGTCACCGTACTCGCCGGTGGCGGCGTTGTAGCCGTAGTTGCCCTTGCCGTCGATGACCTTGGCCACGACGACCGAGGCTTCTTCACCAGCGTTCAGCACGATCTGGCGCAGCGGCTCTTCCATGGCGCGCAGCACGATCTTGATGCCGGCGTCCTGGTCGGGGTTGTCGCCGGTCAGGTTGGCGATGGCAGCGCGAGCGCGCAGCAGGGCCACACCGCCGCCGGGGACAATACCTTCTTCCACGGCTGCGCGGGTTGCGTGGAGTGCATCTTCCACACGTGCCTTCTTTTCCTTCATTTCGACTTCGGTGGCTGCGCCAACCTTGATCACTGCAACACCGCCGGCCAGCTTGGCCACGCGTTCCTGCAGCTTTTCACGGTCGTAGTCCGAGGTCGCTTCTTCGATCTGGGCACGGATCTGCTTCACGCGTGCTTCGATCGAGGCTGCGTCGCCGGCGCCGTCGATGATGATGGTGTTTTCCTTGCCGATCTCGATGCGCTTGGCTTGACCCAGTTCCTGCAGGGTTGCCTTTTCCAGCGTCAGGCCGATTTCTTCAGCGATCACTGCACCGCCGGTCAGGATGGCGATGTCTTCCAGCATGGCCTTGCGGCGGTCGCCGAAGCCCGGAGCCTTGACGGCAGCGGTCTTCAGGATGCCACGGATGTTGTTCACCACCAGGGTCGCCAGGGCTTCGCCTTCGACGTCTTCAGCGATGATCAGCAGCGGGCGGCCCGACTTGGCCACTTGCTCCAGCACCGGCAGCAGGTCGCGGATGTTCGAGATCTTCTTGTCGAACAGCAGCACGTACGGGTTGTCGAGGACGACAACTTGCTTTTCCGGGTTGTTGATGAAGTACGGCGACAGGTAGCCGCGGTCGAACTGCATGCCTTCCACGACTTCCAGCTCGTCGGCCAGCGACTTGCCGTCTTCCACGGTGATCACGCCTTCCTTGCCGACCTTGTCCATCGCTTCAGCGATCAGCTTGCCGATCACTTCGTCGCTGTTGGCGGAGATCGAGCCAACTTGGGCGATTTCCTTGCTGGTGGTGGTGGTCTTGGTCAGCTTCTTCAGCTCTTCGACCGCGTTCACCACAGCCTTGTCGATGCCGCGCTTCAGGTCCATCGGGTTCATGCCGGCGGCAACGTACTTCATGCCTTCGCGCACGATCGACTGGGCCAGCACGGTTGCGGTGGTGGTACCGTCACCGGCGTTGTCGCTGGTCTTGGAAGCCACTTCCTTGACCATCTGCGCGCCCATGTTCTGCAGCTTGTCCTTCAGCTCGATTTCCTTGGCCACGGACACACCGTCCTTGGTCACGGTCGGGCCGCCGAAGCTGCGCTCCAGCACAACGTTACGACCCTTCGGGCCCAGGGTAACCTTGACTGCGTTGGCGAGAATGTTCACGCCTTCGACCATCTTGGCACGGGCGGCGTCGCCGAATACTACGTCTTTAGCTGCCATGTTCTGAATCTCCTAAATCTGTACGAATGGAATGCGTGGATTACTTGTTCACCACAGCCATGATGTCTTCTTCACGCATGACCAGCAGTTCATCGCCGTCCACCTTCACGGCCTGGCCGGCATACTTGCCGAACAGCACGCGGTCACCCACCTTGACGTCGAGCGCGATCAAGGCACCCTTGTCATCCTTCTTGCCGGGGCCCACGGCCAGCACTTCACCTTGATCAGGCTTTTCGGCAGCGTTGTCGGGAATCACGATGCCGGATGCGGTCTTGGTTTCATTGTCCAGACGCTTCACGATCACGCGGTCGTGCAAAGGACGCAGATTCATACGGACTCCTTGGTACAAAAGTGATTTTAGGTTCACAAAAATGACCGCCAGCACTGACGGCCAGCAGAATTGGTGCGCCGGACGAGGCCTGTTAGCACTCATGCCCGACGAGTGCTAATTATAGGGACGGGGGGTTGCGTTTTCAAGTCAACGACTTGATACGTGTTTACCCTCAAGCCGTGTTTACTGTCGCTGGTGTCGAGATTCATTCAACTTTGAACTTTGTTCACTTAACTTTGAACTCCTCAGGGCATTGGCGGCAAGTCCGTGGCCGACAACTCATTAAAAATCAATAGGTTGCATCCACGTACGCACTCGTTGCGCGAGGGTCAACCCAGCGCCACCGGCGCGAGCCGACGGAGTCGCAAAAAGGTCAGCACGGCAAGCCGGTTGCGCCCGAAGTTCATCGGGCAGGTGGGCAAAACGCCCTTGGTGTAGTCGGCAAAGCCAGGCAAGCCAACCGATAAAGGCCACAGCGCTCGAAAAAGTCAACAGTAAGTCGCTCTGAAATCGGGCCGACGTTCCAGCCATGCTGGGCTCAGCAGGTGTCCGAGAATTCTGCGACTCCGAACCGGCATTCTCGGACCCCTGGAGGCGAAGTCGCCGGTCCTCTGCCGCCCTCGTGCCATAGCGTGATGACGAGGCATCTTCTCTCTCGGCGTAGTGGCGCTTGTCATCCACCTCGATGATCGGGAAGTAGAAGCAATTCCATGCGTTGACGGACCAATGCCGGGTTGAATTCGCGCAGAGCAGCAGCCTTGGTGCCGAAGTGCAAGTGGACCCGCGGAATCAGCGCAGAAAGGTCGAGCCTGAGCAGTGGAACGAATTGCTTGGAGTAAGAGTCTGGAAACGGGCGTACTCACCTTCTGTACCGGACGCTCGTGAGAAGAGGAACCTTCGGTTGCTTTGGCCGATGATCCACCTTTTTGCCGACCTGACGGCGGACGGCTCTTCCCGGCCATCTACCGACATTGGCCCACGCCATCAAGTGCTCGGTCGAACGTCGGCTGCTGCTCCGGACCGGACCTTCGAGCAGATATCAGCCGATCGGGTCATTGGGCAACATCGGCCGGCAAATGGTTAAACTAGAGCCTCTGGACCCTTCGAACCTAACTTGGCCATGCCCCTGTCAGTTGAGTTGCAGTGCTTCATATCGCGCTCCGCCTGGTCGGCTAATTTGACACAGGAGCAACTCGCTCGCGTCCAGAAAGATGCCTTTCAACGGTCGTATTCTGCCGGCGCCCTGGTCTGTCATCGCGGAGCCCCTGCGGATCATTGGCTAGGCGTGATCGAAGGGTTAGTCAAAGTCGATACGGTCTCGAAAGGTGGGCGGGCCACGACCTTCGCCGGCGTGCCGGCGGGTTCCTGGTTTGGCGAGGGAGCCCTATTAAAGGATGAACCTCGCCCATACTCGGTGGTAGCGCTGCGCGACAGCGAAGTCGGGTTTATTCCGCACAGCACGTTTGAGTGGCTGCTTGACAATAGCCATTCGTTCAGTCGATTTGTCATCGATCAACTCAATGCACGGTGTGGATACTACGTCGGTCTGGTTGGAAACCTCCGTTTGCAGAAAGCGTCTGCAAGAGTCGCTTTTTGTCTCGCTGAACTGTTCAATCCGCAACTCTTCGGCGTCACTGATCTGACGCTGGGTCTTTCGCAAGAAGAAATTGGACGTTTGTCCGGCCTTTCCAGGCAGAACACCAACCGGGCGCTTCACGAGCTCGCTGATGCGGGTCTTTTAACGATTGAATATGGCTCAGTTCGAATTCTTGACCTAACAGAGCTCCGAGATTTTGCGCATTCCGAAGATTGACCAGGCCGCATATGTGACTACGCGTCAGACAGCTTCGTAATGGCTTCCCGGCTGCCAGCCAGTGCTCGAAGTCGAAATTTCTGAATTTTTCCTGTGCCTGTCTTTGGCAGCGCGCCGTACACGATCCTCACAGGACACTTGTAGTGAGCGAGCCGCTCTCGACAGAACGTAATCAGCTCTCGTTCAGAAGGTGCATCGATACGCTGCCTCAATTCGACAAATGCGCAAGGCACTTCACCCCACCTGGCATCGGGCTGCGCCACCACTGCCGCGATGAGTACGGCCGGGTGCTGGTGCAATACTTCCTCCACCTCTACCGATGAAATATTTTCGCCGCCCGAAATGATGATGTCTTTGCAACGATCCGTGATCTGCATGTATCCGTCCGGGTGTACCACGGCAATATCGCCAGTGTGGAACCAGCCACCCTCGAAGGCGTTTCGCGTAGATTCCTCGTTCTTCAGATACCCTTTCATCATGACATTGCCCCGCAGCAGTATCTCTCCCTCGGTCTTTCCGTCCGCAGGAACTGACTCAAGCGTGGTTGGATTTGCTACTCGCACGGCTTCCAGTCCAGAGGCCCGATAACCTTGCCGCGCCTTCAGGCGCGCCTGCTCCTCGTTGGCCAATGCGCACCAGTCTGCCTGGATGAAGCAACTGACCGGCGTGCCGGAGGCTTCGGTGATGCCGTATACGTGCTCAACCTCGAATCCCAGCTCGCTGACAGATCTCAACACGGTTGCCGGGGGTGGGGACCCTGCCGTGCGCACGCGGACGATGCGAGGCAATGGACTACGCTCGCTGGCAGACGCGTCGGCCAATGCGGCCAGGACGATTGGCGCCGCACAAAAATGGTCGACCCCGTACTCGCGGATGGCTCGAAATATCCCTGCGGCATTGACTTTGCGCAGACAGACATGGGTGCCACCCGCTGCCGTGACTGCCCAGGCGAAGCACCAGCCGTTGGCGTGAAACATCGGTAGGGTCCAGAGATAGACCGGCCCGCGCGGCATGCCCCAATCAGTCAACTGGAGCATGCTCATAAGGTAGACCCCTCGGTGACTGACTACGACCCCTTTCGGGTCGGAGGTCGTGCCGGACGTGAAGTTCAACGCGATAGCTTCCCATTCGTCCGTGGGCCATACGCCTTTGAAGTCTGGATCACCCTCTCCAAGCAATTGCTCATAGTCGAGCTCACCTATCGATGCTGCCGGCGGCGCTTCGAGATCGGCAATGTCAATCACGAGTGGCCTGTCTGGAACTTGCTCTAGCGCGTCTGCAGCAAGGGCGGCAAATTCACGATCCACGAAAAGAACCTTACATTCCCCATGAAGCAGGATGAACCGAATGCCGTCAGCATCCAGCCTGCAGTTGATCGTGTTGAGGACAGCTCCGCTTAGCGGCACCCCGAAATGCGCCTCCACCAACGCGGGCGTATTAGGCGCAATGAGCGATACCGTGTCGCCGCGCTTGACACCTCGCCGGACGAGCGCGCTGGCCAGCCGGCGGCAGCGGCTGCGCGTCGCCGCCCAGGTCTGACGCATCTCGCCATGCACGATAGCAATATGCTCCGGAAATAAATCGGCGCATCGATCCAGTGAGTGCAGCGGTGTCAGCGGCACATGGTTGGCTTCGTTTCGATCGAGTCCGCGCTCGTAGATTTGGGTGGGCATGTCGTGTCTCCTCGTCTGATGTGAAAGTGTCCCGGATACAAGCGGTGCCACAGTGCAACCCCTGAATCGGAACGCTCGAACCTTGCGCTACCCCATCCAATCTAAACGTTGTGCTGGCCCGGAACTGTCCCGAACAAGACACTCCTTCGGTTCGTAGAGACGATCGGCTACCGGATGCCGATTGTCATGTTCGAGACAACATGTCCCGTTCTGCCCCGCTAGTCTTGTTCGCAAAGGCAATGCTGCCGCTCAAGGGAGTTGCCTGGGTTTGCCGACCGTGGAGACAAATGGAGTGACAGATGAAGAGAAGGGACACACCACCGGCGATGGATGCCGATGCGCTGCGCAAGGCCATCGAATGGGCGATCCTATCGCGTCGCAGCGTCAGGGCGTTTCTGCCCACGCCGGTTCCTCGAGAGACGGTGGAATCGATATTGGACATTGCGCGGTTTGCCGCCACAGGCGTCAACATCCAGCCTTGGCGCGTACACGTCGTCACGGGGCACGCCAAAGACCGCATCTGCGCTGCGATCCAGCGGGTTAATGACGATTCGGCCTTAGACGAGACATGCGCGGACGAATGGGACTACTACCCGCGCGAATGGATATCGCCATACCTTGAAAGAAAACGCGCTGTCGGTTGGACGCTATATGGGTTGCTTGGAATCGAAAAGGGCGACAAGGAACGAATGCAGGCCCAGCACAGCCGCAACTATCAATTCTTTGACGCGCCCATCGGCCTGTTCTTCACAATCGACCGCGTCATGCAGCAGGGTAGCCTGCTCGACTACGGGATGTTCCTGCAAAACATCATGATCGCCGCTCGTGCCCATGGCTTGAGCACATGCCCTCAAGCGGCATTTATGAAGTACCACAAAGTAATTTCGGAGCAACTCCGACTGGAGAAAACTGAGAGGTTCGTTGTCGGCATGAGTCTTGGATTTGCGGACGCCTCATGCATCGAGAACACCCTCGTTACGGAAAGAGCGGAGGTTGGCTCGTTCACCACGTTTTATTCGGATTAGCGGTGCGCTTGGGAAGCGGACGCCAGACGCCAGTCAGGGGCCCGCGTACCGAATGCATTAGCGGAGCGTCATATGAAAGGAAAACGGACATGCAGATCAGAGACAACGTTTTTGTAGTGACTGGGGCCGGTTCCGGCCTGGGAGCGGCCACGGCGAAGATGATCGTCGAGCGGGGCGGCAAGGTGGTCCTGGCGGACGTCAACCCCGAGGCAGGTGAGACCATCACCGCACAGCTAGGGCCAAATGCCCGATTCGTTGCCACCGACGTCGCCAGCGAACACAGCGCCCGGGCAGCTTTTGCAGCGGCCACGGAAATGGGACACCTCAGGGGACTCGTCAATTGCGCAGGCGTTGCGCCGGCGGAAAAGGTCATCGGCCGTGAAGGAACCCACAAGCTGGACGCGTTCGCCCGGACGATCAATATCAACTTGGTTGGTACTTTCAACATGACCCGCATTGCGGCGGAGATGATGAGTGCCTGCCCCCCAAAGACCTCCGGCGAGCGCGGCGTCATCATCTGCACAGCGTCGGTGGCCGCGTTTGAGGGGCAGGTGGGGCAGGCAGCCTACGCCGCTTCCAAAGGCGGCGTTGTCGCGATGACGTTGCCACTCGCGCGGGAACTCTCGCGCTGCGGCATCCGGGTTATGACAGTTGCTCCAGGCATCATGGAAACCCCCATGTTGCTCGGCATGGCCGCTGAAGTACAGGAGGCGCTCGGCAAAACGGTGCCGTTTCCAGCCCGGATGGGCAAGCCAGCCGAATACGCCGCTCTGGTGGAGCACATCCTCTTGAATGAATACCTGAACGGCGAGGTCATCCGCCTCGACGGCGCCATCCGTATGGCCGCCAAATAAACCGCATCCATTTTTTCAGCGAATAAGCAATGTCCAAAGATCCCGTAGTTATCGTATCTGTCGCCCGTACCCCTATTGGCAGCTTCCAGGGGGATCTCTCCAGTTGCACAGCGCCGCAGCTCGGTGCCGTTGCGGTAAAGGCCGCTATCCAGCGCGCTGGCGTTAGCGCCGACGAGGTGCAGGAACTCATCCTGGGTTGTGTGCTGCCTGCGGGCCTCGGCCAGGCCCCGGCGCGCCAGGCGGCCATCGGCGCCGGGCTACCCCTCTCGGTGGTCTGCTCCACTGTCAACAAAGTGTGCGGTTCCGGCATGAAAGCCGCCATGCTGGCCCATGATGTCCTGATGGCCAGCAGCAACGAGGTCATTGTTGCGGGTGGCATGGAGTCCATGACAAACGCTCCCTACTTCATCCCGAAGGCACGAGGGGGCTTCCGCCTTGGTCACGGACAGATTCTCGACCATATGTCCTTCGACGGCCTGGAAGATGCTTATTTCGATCGCGGCCGTCAAATGGGCATTTTCGCTGAAGAGTGCGCCAAGTCTTACGGCTTTTCTCGAGAAGATCAGGATGCCTACGCAATAAAGTCAACCACACGAGCCCAAGCCGCTATTCGGTCCGGTGCCTTCGCGTGGGAGGTCACCCCCGTGATGACCTCCAGCAAAAAAGGCGATGTTCTGGTGGAGCACGATGAGCAGCCGGGCAAAGCCAAACTGGACAAGATCACCAGTCTGAAACCCGCTTTCAAGACCGATGGCACAGTAACGGCGGCTAACTCCAGTTCGATTTCCGATGGTGCCGCCGCGCTGGTGCTGATGCGCCTCTCAAGTGCCGAGAGACTTGGGATCAAGCCTCTGGCCGCTATCGTCGGGCACGCCACCCACGCTCAAGAGCCGAGACTGTTTACCACCGCTCCCGCGGGCGCGATAGAGAAACTACTGTCCAGGATTGGATGGGGGACGTCCAGCGTAGATTTGTGGGAAATCAACGAGGCATTTGCAGTCGCCGTGATGGCTGCCATGCGGGACATGGCGCTCGATCACGACAAGGTCAACATACACGGCGGCGCCTGCGCCATCGGTCACCCTATCGGCGCTTCCGGAGCACGCATTCTAGTCACCTTGCTTGCGGCCCTCAGATTAACGGGCGGAAAGCGCGGAATTGCCAGCCTTTGCATCGGCGGTGGCGAAGCCACTGCCATCGCCATCGAGATGATTTAACGTAAGCGTCGGTCAGCCGGCGCACACTGTCACGCCTGCAAAGGGATGTAGCGATAGGTCATTTATCGCGCTTCGCCGGTTGGACTCGCATCGGGAGCTCTGCATGGACATACTTCAAGACATGCGCGTCTTTGTGCGCGTCGTCGAAGCCGGGAGCTTCACGGCGGTGGCGAACGGCATGGACACCACTCCTGGCCAGGCCTCACGCGCCGTTTCGGATCTGGAAGCACACCTTCGAACCCGACTGCTCAACAGGACCACACGACGCATCGCGCTGACTGAAGCTGGTGAGCGATATTACGATCATTGCATGCAGATTCTGGCACTGATCGAACAGGCTGAGGCGGAGGCTGGTGACGCACATGCGCGTCCGTTTGGGAAACTGAGGGTTCGAACTCCCGTCGGGTTTGGACAGAGTGATATGGCGGGGGGGGGCTCGAGTGGCCGTAAAGGGCACCGATTGCTCGCCGGCCAGCTTGATTGGTCGAATGGCGGTTGCACCTTCGAAGCAGCCGTTGCGGTGGCGCGATCTCGAACGGCAGTTCAGGGTCGGGAACCGCCAGCCAGAGCCGCTGAATCTCCTTCGGGTGGCCCCCTTTCGGCGAGCGATTGATTCAGTGCTCGCGGGTTTCCCCTCAATTCTGGGCGCGGATCGCGGTGAGACAATCCCGCCGTATCGCACGAATTAAGCATCGTAGCGATCCAATGCTCGCAGACCAACCGAAGGGAGATGAATATGCATCGCTTTGTCGCTCTTTCCGCTGTCCCAATCGCTTTTGCCTGTGGCTACCTTACAGCCCATACGGGACTGCCGCCGGCCCACGCGCAAATCCCGCCCGCCACATTGGCGCCGCAGATCATCAACTTGGTCGCCATGAGCAATGAAGACATCGGACCGCAGGTTCCCAATATGGGCACGCTACGTACGAAAGGGCTGGTGGCGACGCCACAAGGGACCGTTGCAGTGCAATCGGGCAACGTTCCGAAGCACTACCACACCAGCGCCGACGAGATCCAGTATGTCATTTCAGGAAAGGGCACATTCTGGCTGGGCAGTGAACAGCGCGAGGTCGGCCCGGGCGACCTGATTATCATTCCAAAGGGTGTCGCGCACGCGGGTTCGATCGCAACCAGCGGCGATTTCAAGGCGCTGGCAATCAAGTTGCCGCCGCAGGCTGCCGGGGATACCCATATGCTTCCCTGAAACATCAACGCACTGAAGGCAGAAACTCTGGCTCCCCCAAGAGGCCAGCTTGTTATCGCCCCCCTGTTCCCTCCAGCCGTGTCCTGGCGGCCAGTTGCTGCCGCCCAACCCGCCCCACAATGGCCGGCTCGATGACGATCATCGGCGCACCGCAGTGCCGGCAGACGAAGACCGCAGGGATAGCAACCCCGGGAGCGTCGGGCTGGGTGTCGGCCTCAGGCATGACGTCCAGCAGTTCACGGGCCTTGGCGAGACTGGCGCGGCGCACCGGGTTGGCGAGCAGGCCGTAGTGACGGATGCGATGGAAGCCGGCGGGCAGCACATGGAGCAGGAAGCGGCGCATGAACTCGCCGGTTTCGAGCGTCATGATCTTGTGGCGGGTGCGTCCCTTTGCGCGGTAGTCCTTCCAGCGGAAGGTGACACCGCGTTCATCGAAGGCGTCGTTCGACAGACGTCTACAAAATCCCCCAACTATCGTTGCGCAAGCCATCTGTGCTTGCCGTTACTTCTAACAACTGAAAGCGCTTTTCACATTGTGGAATTCCATCCGAATTTCCGCAGCGTTTTGTTTTCGTTCCTCGAAAACGCGTTCCACATCACGAAATTCATTGCCTATCTCATTGAAAAATAAGGATAAACAAACTCTTATGTCTTATATAAGACTCCACCGTGATGCGCCAGAGGCGCCATACAATGATTCCACGCTGCTTGCTTCGACATTCGTAGCGGCACACGCAACCCTTTCTTCAAACGCGCTTAGGAATATCGTATGGCCCAGTATCAAGACGACATCAAGGCAGTTGCTGGTTTGAAAGAGAACCACGGCAGCGCATGGAATGCCATCAACCCCGAGTATGCCGCCCGCATGCGTGCCCAGAACAAGTTCAAAACGGGCCTGGACATCGCCAAGTACACCGCCAGGATCATGCGCGCCGACATGGCCGCCTACGATGCCGACTCGTCCAAGTACACCCAGTCGCTGGGTTGCTGGCACGGCTTCATCGGCCAGCAGAAAATGATCTCCATCAAGAAGCACTTCAACAGCACCGACCGCCGCTACCTTTACCTGTCCGGCTGGATGGTGGCCGCGCTGCGCTCCGAGTTCGGCCCGCTGCCGGACCAGTCGATGCATGAAAAAACCTCCGTCAGCGCGCTGATCCGCGAGCTGTACACCTTCCTGCGCCAGGCCGACGCCCGTGAACTGGGCGGCCTGTTCCGCGAACTGGATGCTGCCCAAGGACCTGCCAAGGCCGCCATCCAGGAAAAAATCGACAACCACGTCACCCACGTTGTGCCCATCATCGCGGACATCGACGCGGGTTTCGGCAACGCCGAAGCAACGTACCTGCTGGCCAAGCAGTTCATCGAAGCGGGCGCATGCTGCATTCAGATCGAAAACCAGGTGTCCGACGAGAAGCAGTGCGGCCACCAGGATGGCAAGGTCACCGTGCCGCACGAGGACTTCCTGGCCAAGATCCGCGCCATCCGCTACGCCTTCCTGGAACTGGGCGTGGATGACGGCATCATCGTGGCCCGTACCGACTCGCTGGGAGCTGGCCTGACCAAGCAGATCGCCGTGACCAACACGACGGGCGACCTGGGCGATCAATACAATGCCTTCCTCGATTGCGAGGAATTGTCGGCCGACGAGCTGGGCAATGGTGACGTCATCATCAAGCGCGACGGCAAGCTGCTGCGCCCCAAGCGCCTGCCTAGCAACCTGTTCCAGTTCCGCGCCGGCACGGGCGAAGCGCGCTGCGTACTGGATTGCGTCACCGCACTGCAAAACGGCGCCGACCTGCTGTGGATCGAGACCGAAAAGCCGCATATCGCCCAAATCGGCGGCATGGTCAGCGAGATTCGCAAAGTCATCCCGAATGCCAAGCTGGTGTACAACAACAGCCCATCCTTCAACTGGACCCTGAATTTCCGCCAGCAGGTGTATGACGCGATGAAGGCCGCGGGCAAGGATGTGTCGGCATACGAGCGCACCCAACTGATGAGCGTGGAATACGATCAGACCGAACTGGCGAAGCTTGCCGACGAACAGATCCGGACCTTCCAGGCCGACGCGTCGCGCGAAGCAGGTATCTTCCACCATCTGATTACGCTGCCGACCTACCACACCGCCGCACTGTCGACCGACAACCTGGCCAAGGAATACTTCGGCGACCAGGGCATGCTGGGTTACGTGGCTGGCGTGCAGCGCAAGGAAATCCGCCAGGGCATCGCCTGCGTCAAGCACCAGAACATGTCCGGCTCGGACATCGGCGACGATCACAAGGAGTATTTCAGCGGCGAAGCGGCCCTGAAAGCGGCGGGTAAAGACAACACCATGAACCAGTTCTGATACCAGTAAAACCCCCAGGCAAAACGCCAACCCATAACGGGTTGGCGTTTTTTTTCCGCCGAGATGGCTCGCGGGGGGGCCTCATCGAACGATTTCTTGCGCGCCTACATGCGGAAACTGTACGTGTGGCTCGGTAGAGAACGACGGGCGGTGGATTCGCAGACGGCGATTCGATGAAGAAGCCTTGCGTGGCACCGGCACGCGTCGGGACCGCTTCGAGCAATCCGGAGCCGCCGCTTTTGAATTGGGCAGAGACGTTCGCAAAACTCGACCAAGGGTCTGGAGAAGGTCGAAAATGGGCAATCTGCTACAACGGGCGAACGGATCGGCTGGCTCATCGAGTTGCGCCACCGTTTGGTTTGCCAGAATACATTCTGCTCGCAGTACCACGGTGAACCGGCATCACAGCAACTCGACATCTGCCTCCATCACCACTGCCGCCCCCGCGCGAATCTCGGCGCACAATGCCAGTGTTTCCGGAAGCAGACGCTGGTAGTAGAAACGTGCAGTCGACAGCTTCGCGGTGTAGATCGGATCGCCAGACTCGAGCTTGCCCAGGGCAATCGCCGCCGCGCGAGCCCACATCCAGGCGAGCACCAGGTGTCCAAGCAGACGCAGGAATGGTGCAGCGGCAGCGCCTGCCGTGTGCGTGTTGCCCGTCGCATCCGAGAAGATGTCCCTGGTAGTGGCCTCCACTTCGCGGATCAAGTCACCCAGGGGTTGCGTGAATGCCTTGAGCGCGTCTACGCCGCCATGCTCGTCGACGAACGCCGAGACCACCTGCAGGAACTTCGCCAGGCGCCGGCCCTCGTCCGCAAGCACTTTCCGGCCCAACAGATCCATCGCCTGTACGCCGTTTGTTCCCTCATACAGGCCGACGATCCTCACGTCCCGCAGATGCTGCTCTACGCCGTTGTCCCGGATGTACCCATGCCCACCATAAACCTGCATGGCGAGTAGTGTCGATTCAACGGCGACATCGCTTGCCATAGCCTTCAACACCGGCGTCATCAGCCCGAGAAAATCAGTCGCCTGCTCGCGCACCATGGGATCCGGATGGATGCGTTGCATGTCACTCAACTGAGCCGTCCACAATGCGACGGCGCGCAGCCCTTCGACGTACGCTTTCTGCGTCAACAACATGCGCCGGACATCCGGGTGCCCGACGATGGGATCTGCCGTCATATTCGCCAGATTGCCACCCGTACGACCCTGCACGCGTTCTTTTGCATAGGCCAGCGCCTTCTGATACGCAGCCTGCATGACACCGATTGCGGTAATGCCAACCATGATTCTGGCGTGGTTCATCTGTACGAACATGGCCGCCAGACCTTTGTTCGCCTCGCCAAGCAACCAGCCAATCGCGTTGTCGAAATTGAGCGTACAGGTTGAATTCCCGTGAATGCCCATTTTTTCCTCGACGTTCCCGCATGTCACGCCATTGTGGCAGGTTGGTGATCCATCCTTGCCCACCTGGAGCTTGGGGACCAGGAAGAGCGAGATGCCCTTCACGCCTTTCGGAGCATCCGGCAACCGCGCCAGGACGAGATGCACGATGTTGTCCGTCAGGTCGTGATCGCCGCCCGAGATGAAGATCTTGGTGCCCGTGATCTCATAGCCGCCGTCTCCCACGGGGACTGCACGCGTGCGCAACAAGCCGAGATCGGTTCCCGCGTGCGGCTCGGTCAGGCACATGGTGCCGGCCCATTCACCCGATGCCAGTTTTGGAAGATATTGGGCCTTCAGCTTCTCCGAGCCATTCGCCTCGATGTTGACGTACGTCGCATGTGACATACCCGGATAGGCCGCCCATCCCATGTTGGCGCCGCTCAGCATCTCGGTGACGGCGCTATCGATCACCGATGGGAATCCCTGTCCCCCATACTCCGGGCTGCAGCCAAGGCCACACCATCCGCTTTCCGAAAACTGGCGATACGCGTTCACGAACCCGGGGGGTGTAGAGACCTTTCCCTCACTGTCGAGGCGGCATCCCGCAGTGTCGCCAATGGCATTCAGTGGCGCGATCACTTCATTCGAAAAAACGCCGGCCGCATCAAGGACCTGGTTGACAACATCGACATCGAACTCCGGCTGACCGCAAGCTTTGAACACTTCCGAAACCTGGAGAAGTTCATGCAGGACGAACTGAAAATCACGAACGGGGCTTTCGTAGACTGTCATAATTTTGGCGTGCTGCTTGAGTTGAATGGGATGAAATGGCGGCAATGGTTCGTTCCGGCTTCAACCCGCCGCGCATGCCGCTCGGACTTCCTGCGCTACGCGCGATACGAACCTGCCGGGAATAGTGAAAGCGATGCAGTGTCCTGTGAAACCACCACGGCTCAGAGCACTTCAAACAGGCCGGCAGCACCCATTCCGCCGCCAACGCACATCGTGACCACAACGTAGCGTGCCCCCCGCCGCTTTCCCTCGACGAGCGCGTGACCCACCAGACGGGAGCCAGTCATGCCGAACGGATGGCCGATGGAAATCCCTCCATCATTGACGTTCAACCTCGCGGGATCGATGCCCAGCTTTTCACGACAGTAGAGCACCTGACAAGCAAAGGCTTCGTTCAGCTCCCACAGGCCAATGTCGTCCACCTTCAGCCCGTGCTGCTTCAACAGTTTGGGTACGGCGAAGACCGGGCCGATCCCCATTTCCTCGGGCGCCAGCCCGGCTACCGCGACGCCGCGATATACACCCAGCGGCGTCAGTCCCCGCCGCTCGGCAAGAGCACGCTCGACGAGCACGCACGCCGACGCACCATCGGACAACTGACTGGCGTTCCCGGCGGTGATGCATCCCCCTTCCACTACCGGCTCAAGCTTGGCCAGCCCTTCGAACGTCGTATCGGGCCTGTTACCTTCGTCCCTGTCCAACGTGACCTGCCGATGCGAGACGGCTCCGGTCTTCTTGTCGGTAATGGCCATATTGGTCGTGATCGGTACGATCTCGGCATCGAACAGGCCCTTCTCCTGTGCAATAGCCGTGCGCCTCTGGGCTTCGAACGAATAGGCGTCCTGCGCTTCCCGGCTGATGCCATACCTTTTCGCAACGATCTCCGCGGTTTCCAGCATGGGAACGTAGGCATGTTCCACGCGGTCCACGAGTTCGCGATCCACCGTGTCGCCTATCCATTTGAAAAATGGCTGCAGCACGGCAGAGATATTCTCCTGTCCTCCACCGATGACGACATCCATCCCGTCGACCATGATCTGCTTGGCGGCTGTCGCGATTGCCATGAGCCCGGAGGCGCACTGCCGGTCAATGGTCTGGCCAGACACGGTGGCTGGCAGTCCCGCTGCAAGCGCGGCCAACCTGCCGATGTTCGAGCCCGCCGTACCCGCCGCCATGGCGGTGCCGACTACCACGTCTTCCACTTCACCTGCTTCGATGCCGGCGCGCAGCACTGCGTGATGAATCACGTGTCCCATCAGGGTCGGCGACTTGATGTCATTCAGCGCCCCTCGGAACGCACGTCCGATGCCTGTACGGGCAGTCGATATAATGACGGCTTCTCTCATTTTCGGTCTCCGGGCTGATCGATGTAATGTGGCAAGGGCGGCGGCTGCGCCGCGATCTTCACGCGGTTTGCAAGACGTAATCCCCCAGCATCTCGCGCACCTTGGTTTTCAGCATTTTTCCAGTGGCACCAAGCGGAATCGCGTCGACAAACACAACGTCGTCTGGCACTTGCCACTTTGCCGCCTTCGAGACGTAGAACCGAAGCAACTCTTCGCGCGACACTTCATGGCCCAGTCGCCTCATGACGACAAGAATCGGGCGTTCATTCCACTTGGGATGGGGTACGCCGACACAGGCGGCCATCTGTACGGCCGGATGCGCCATCGCGATATTCTCGATTTCTATGGAACTGATCCATTCTCCACCGGATTTGATAACGTCCTTGCTGCGGTCCGTGATATGCATGTAGCCGTCGGGGTCGATCGTCGCGATGTCACCGGTGCGGAACCAGCCATCCTTGAGCAGCGGGCCGGCTTCCGCCTTGAAATACTCCCTGACGACCCAGTGCCCCCTGACCTCCAGTTCGCCCTGGGTTTCGCCGTCCCAGGGAGCCTCGTTGCCATCGCCGCCGATCGTGCGCATGTCGAATCCAAATGCGACGCGCCCCTGCTTGAGTCGTCGCGCCTCCTGCGCCTCGGAAGGCAACCGCGCATGGTTGTGCTTGGGCGAGCTGGCCGTGCCGGTCGGACTTGTTTCGGTCATGCCCCATGCGTGGCGTGCATCTACGCCCTTCTCCTGAAAGGCCAGAATCATGCTGGAGGTTGCCGCGGCACCTCCGATCACCGCCATCTTCAGGGTTGAAAAATCCAGGCAATTGGCTTGTACATGATCAAGCAGCATTTGCCAGACTGTCGGGACCCCGGCCGTGCGCGTAACGCCTTCCTTTTCGATCAGTTCGTAGATGGATTTGCCATCCATGGCCGGGCCAGGCAGAACCAGCTTGCAGCCAGTCAGCATTGCCACGTACGGAATGCCCCAGGCATTCACATGAAACATGGGGACGACAGGGAGAACGGCATCGAGCGCCGATATTCCGAGCGCGTCCGGGAGTGGCATGGCATACGTGTGAAGCACGGTTGACCGATGGCTATACAGGACGCCCTTCGGGCTTCCAGTCGTGCCACTTGTGTAACACATGCTCGATGCGGTGCCTTCGTCGAACACCGGCCACTCGTATTGGTCGGAGTGACCGCCAATCCAGGCTTCATAGCTCTCGAGACCGGGAATACCGCTGTCCACTGGAAGTTCTTCTGGCTCGCAAAGCATCACGTACTTGCGGATGCTGTTGCACTTCGAATGAATCGCCTTGACCAGAGGCAGGAAGGAAGCGTCGAAGCAGAGAATCCTGTCTTCCGCGTGATTTGCAATCCAGGCGATCTGGTCAGGCGGGAGCCGCGGGTTGATGGTGTGAAGCACGCGTCCCGAGCTGGAAACACCGGCGTACAACTCCAGATGCCGGTACCCGTTCCACGCCAGTGTTGCAACCCGATCCGAGAAAGAGAGCCCTGCCGCATCGATGGCATGCCCGAGCTGATGCGAGCGCCTGGCAACGTCTCGCCATGTGTACCTGTGCAGGGTCCCATCGGAGCGCCTTGTTACAATCTCTCCCTGGGCATGGTGTCGCTCCGCATGATCGATCAGCGAAGAAATCAGCAGAGGATAGTTCTGCATCAGTCCAAGCATGCTGTCTCCTTGATTATGTTCTTCTTGGTTCCTGGCTCCTGGCTCCTGGCGTCAGGCCATGAGTTCTTCCTTCACGAAATCGAGCTTGTCTTGCCCGAAGAACATCTCGCCATTGACGAATGTGGTCGGGGCACCGAAAACGCCCCGCGCCACCGCCTCCTCCGTGGTTGCCTTCAAGGCCTCCTTGACTTGGGTGTCGTTGACGAGTGCATCGACCTGACCGGGTAACAGTCCCGCCTCCGACAACGTGCGGCTTGCGAGCGCCGGGTCGTTAAGGTCAAGATTGTCAATCCACATGGCCTTGAAGACCACGGCGAGCAATTTCTGGAAGAGTTCGGGGTGCCTCATCTGCGTTCCAGTGACGACACGCATGAGATGAAGCGTGATGATGGGAAAGTGGGAATTGCTTTTGAAGGGCACGCCATACCTGCGTGCATAGCGGCCATACTCCAGCTCCACGTAGCGCCCCTTTGCGGGAACCGAAACTGGAGATGCGTTCCCGGTCGCGCGAAAAACACCACCAAGTAGCATCGGTCTGAAGACGAGCGTGCCTCCTCTTTCAGCGCAGATCTTCGGTAGCTGTGTCCAGGCCAGGTACGCCGCAGGACTACCCACGTCGAAAAAGAACTCAACGATCTTGCTCATATGGTCTCCCCCATTGATTTACGGTCGTTYAGTAAACGAATACTATGTGACGAAATATGGTGTGTCAACGGTGGTGGATCAGGAGAAGTACCTATGCGCGATTGCGCTTCGAGCGCGGCACCCACGGCTTGCCACGCGTTTTTACCAAACGATCGTCATGCTAAAATCTTCGGATCCATAGCCATATGAGGTACCTCGAAATGCGCTACTCAAGCACCCACAAGCAGGAGACACGGGAGAAGCTTCTGGACAGCAGCAGGGCCATCGCAAAGAGCGGCGGTTTCGGCTCCACGGGGATAGACGCTCTGATGGCAGCCATTGGACTTACTGGGGGCGCCTTCTATAGTCACTTTGGCTCCAAGGCCGAGTTGTTCGCGGAGATCCTCGAACTCGAACTGGCGAACAGCAGCAGGATGCTGGCGGGAACATCCGACGAAGGCTTCGACAAGTGCATCCGGAATTATCTAAGTAACTGGCACGCGCAACATCCTGAATCAGGCTGTGTGTTGCCCGCCTTGGGGGCCGAGATTGCCAGATCCAATCCGGAGGTCCGCGGCATTGTCGAGCGGAGCGCGAAGGGGCTCCACAGCGAATGGCAAAAACGGTTGGGGGACTCCGATACAGCCTGGGCCTTACTTGCCCAGTGTGTGGGAGCTATCCTGCTGTCCCGCGTGATGGAAAGTGAAAAGACACGGCAGCAAGTTCTCGCGTCAAGCCGCCATTTCCTCGGGGAGACAATCGAACAACTAGAGGCGCTCCGAAAAAGCTGACCGCCCGCCTGACGCCGGGACCGCCGATAAAGCAACGTCCTTTTACCCTAACGATCACTCACCTGAATAGGAGACTGAGATCGGGCCACGGCTGTCGCGCATATCCGGCCTGGCGCCGCGCGCGATTAATGGATTCATGATCTCGGTGCGATATCCGGAGCGCCTCCGCTGCCATTCAAATTTGCATGAATACACTGCGAATTAGTTGATTTACGAAAATTAACGCATGGCCAAGAATGGTGACATCCACCCACCACATCCATCCCGGGAGTTCACCATGTCACAAGCCCTCATGCAGGCCCTCGTCGTCGAAGCCGCCGGCGCGCCGTTCTCCACCGTCCAGCTGCCCCGGCCGGAGGCCGGCCCCGGCCAGGTGCTGGTGCGCATCCAGGCCAGCGGCGTTAACCCGCTCGACACCAAGATACGTGCAGGCGAGGCAGCGCACGCCCGCCACCCCTTCCCCGCCGTGCTGGGGCTGGATATGGCGGGCGTGGTCGAATCGGCCGGCGCGGGCGTAACGGCCTTTGCCCCCGGCGACGAGGTGTATGGCATGACCGGCGGCGTGGGCGGACTGCAAGGCTCGCTCGCGCAGTACGCCGCAGTGGACGCCGATCTGCTGGCGCGCAAGCCCGCCAACCTTTCGATGCGCGAAGCCGCCGCTCTGCCGCTGGTGTTCATCACAGCCTGGGAAGGCCTGGTCGACCGGGCGCGGGTGCAAGCCGGGCAGAAGGTGCTGGTGCATGGCGGTGCGGGCGGCGTCGGGCACATCGCGGTGCAGATCGCCCGTGCGCTCGGCGCGCAAGTCTATGCCACCGGCTCGGCCGGCCATCGGGAGATCATCGAAGGCTACGGCGCCACCGCGATTGACTTCGCGGCGGAATCGGTCTCGCAGTATGTCGATCAGTACACGGCCGGCGAAGGATTCGACTTGGTCTATGACACCGTGGGCGGAGCGGTGCTGGACAACGCCTTCCTCGCCGCGCGCACCTACGGCGGCCATGTCGTCAGTTGCCTGGGCTGGGGCACGCACTCGCTGGCGCCGCTGTCGTTCCGCGCCGCCACGTATTCGGGCGTGTTCACCCTGATGCCGATGCTGACCGGCAAGGGACGCGCCCACCATGGCGAGATCCTGCGCGAAGCGACGCGGCTGGCCGAGGCCGGAAAGCTCACCGTACGGCTCGACCCGCGCCGCTTTCAACTCGGCAATGCGATCGAGGCGCACCGCGCCATCGAGACCGGCACGGCAAACGGCAAGCTGGTGGTGGAGATAACCGAGGGTTGAGCGAGCCGCGCTAGCCGCCGCCCAGCCGCTCGATCGTGGCATCCATGAATGCACGCAACCGGCCCAGGCGGCGCAAATCGCGGTGATAGCCCGCCCAGACATCGCGCCGCGGCGGCGCCTCGCCCAGGTCGATGGCCTGCAGGCCGCCGAGACGCTCGGCCAGCAGGCAGGGCAATACCGCCAACCCGGCGCCGGCCGCGCACATCTTTGCCTGCGCCTCGCGGCTGTTGCTGCCGAACGCTACCCTGGCCCTGGGCAGGAGTTTGCGCATCCAGGCCACGTCGGGCAGGTCGGCGAGGCCGGTATCCAGCGTCAGCAAGGCATGGCCCTGGCCATCGCCGGGGCGCGGCGGCGCCACGCCGGGCGCCGAATAGAGCGCGTAATCCATCTGCATCAGTTTGCGTTGCACGATATCGACTTCATCGAACGGGCGGACGCGGAACACCAGGTCGGCCTCGCGGCGCGCCAGGCTGAGCAGGCGCGCATCGGTCAACAGTTCCACCGCGACGCGCGGATGCGCGCGGATGAAGTCCGCGATCACCGGTGTCAGCATATGCACGCCAAACCAGTCGGACGACGAAATCCGCAACATGCCATCCAGTTCCCCGGCCTGGCCGGACAACTGGCGCTCAAAGGCGATGGCTTCTTCCTCGATGCGCTCCGCGTGGGCGAATACGGCGGCACCCTCGTCGGTCAGCGCAAAGCCATCGCTGGTGCGCTGGAACAAGGCGTGCCCGACGGCTTCCTCCAGCGCCTTGAGCCTGCGTCCCATGGTCGGCTGGGTCTGCCCGATCATGCGCGCGGCGCCGCCCAGGGTGCCGGCCCGGGCAATCGCCAGGAAGACTTTGATATCGCTCCAGTCCATCTGGGGAATTTGCTGGCCTTGAAGTTGAGGAGGATGGAAATTCGGCGCGGCAAAGCAATCGCAAGCGGCTGCGCGATGATGACACGACGGGGTGACGCGAACAATGGACGCGCTCCGGCATGCAGCCCGCAGCGTCGCGCCTTGCGGTCGTCTTGCAGCGCAATGCAACAGCCAACTGCCGTCGCAGGCCGCAGCAATGCCGGGTCAGCGAATCACGAGGATGCGTTCAGTGCGTCTGTCTCRCMGCGTCCCGGGCTTCGATTTGCTCCGCGCGGCGAGTTCTCCGGAAGGCATTTCCCGCGGCGGCGCGGCAATCGGCACCGTGATCACGGCAAACAGGGAAAAGGGGCACCAGAAGGACGGCTTGAAGCGACTCATTCTGCGATTGACGATGGCGCCGGCAAAATACGAAAAGACATTGAGAAACGCAGGGACTGGCAAGCGAGACGCCATCCCCACGCTGCTTCACAGGATCGRGAAGCCGTATCCATCTTACCGGCCCGGGCGGCCAATGGTTGAACCCGTCATCAACTATTCACGGAACACCCTGACGGTTCGATCTCGCCGGCCTTACCTGCCGGCTCGCACCTGGGCGGCCCCCCGTCCAGGTGCGGTGCTGCCTATTGCACGGCACCCCCTTCGTGCGTCTTGCGTTTTGCAGGCCGCCCCGTCTTTACCGTCTCGACCTGGGCCACAACCGCCAGCAATTGCCGCTCCGGCAGGGACTCCAGCATCTTGAGTCCGGCCCTGAGCAATTCGCTCTTCTTCACGTGAGCGCCGCCGTTCAGGCACCGGCGCTTGAGTTCCGCCAGTTTTTCATAGTCCCAGTCCGGCATGGTGAAGCTGTCGCGCACAACCTTGGTCTTGCCTGCGTCCTGGGCCGCCTTGCCGCTACGCTCCGCGCGCTGTTTCTTTCCCGGCTTCGCGACGGCGTCCTTCACCTGGGTCGTGGCAGCGCCGTTGCCTGCGCGCGCTGTCCCGGCGGGTGTCTTCGCGGACTTGCCTTTTATCTTTTCCGGCTTCCCGGCGGTGCCCGCCTTCTTTAGCGCCTCGCCCTTGCCGGGCTTTGCTGCCGCCTGACCCGGTGCCGCAACTGGTGCCGGCGTGCGCGTTCGCCGATTCGAAGTCGTTGCCATGGCCCCACCCTATCGAGTTTGTGTAAAAACAGTATATACCGTTAATACCGATGATTTTCGCTTGACCATGCAGGTGAGACGGGGCCGGGCAGATACGGAGTTCGTCAAAAAACCTGCCATCCCCACGATCGGGAAAGGTATCTGCTGGCCCCCGGCTGGATCTTAAGCGCCGCTTATTTCAATCGTGCGACGATGCGCAACGCGCGTGGCGCTCAGGGCAGGTGCGCCTGCGCGGGGAATCGGGCAGGACGGTGGATCGCGCCGTCAAGCGGGATCGGTGCGGAACCAGCCGGTCAGCGCCCAGCGGGTCTTGTGGCAGGGCAGCACCTCGTGCGGGACGAGATCGCTGCGAAACACTACCAGCCGCGCGCGTTTGGGCAGCACGCGATGCAGTCCGGCGGCACCGCCATCGCGGGCGTGGATCGCAAGCTCACCGCCGTCGCGCTCGTCCCATTCGGGATTGAGATACAGCACCAGCGAAATCTTCCGGTGCAGCGTCCCGCGGTGCTGGTCGATGTGTTTCTTGTAGGCAGTGCCCACGGGATAGTGCGAGAAGTGAAATTCCTCCCGCTTCAAGCCCAGGAAGTACCTGCTGTTCAACTCCGCGCGGAACGCCGCCGCCCACGCCTGGAAATCCTGCCCGGCCTGCCCGGCAGGCGCGTCGTCCAGCCACAGGATGGAGTCGCCGCGAATGCCGGATTCGCGCGCGGTTTCCTCGCCTCGCCCGATGCGGGCGGGGTGGAACAGGCCGGCCTCCCAGGCCGCGCGGCTCTCGCCATGCAGCCGCGCTGCCAGCGTGGCATCGACCAGGTCATCGGAAACGGCCCAGCCCTGCTCTTCGAGGGTGACAAACAGACTTTCCAGGGCGGACATGAGTAGTGGATTTCGTGCTTGGGGGAAATGTCACGGCGAACGTCAAAAACGAAAAAGGCCGCCTGAACAGCGGGAGGCCCTTGCCGCGCAAGCGGCAATTTTAGCAGCGGGTGCAAGCTTCAGTTTTGGCAGCGGGCCGCAGGCGTCAATTCCAGCGGCCGGCGCCGGGCGCCTAGAGCCCGCTACTGTCGAGATACTCCAGCGCCAGGCTGACCGCGCGCCGAGCCTTGAGTGCATAGATCACCTGCCGGTCCCGGATGATGAGCGTCAGCAAGCCGGCCTGCATCATTTCCCGGAAGTGATGGGTGGCGCGCGGCAGGTTCAGCCCCGCAACGACGGCCAGATCGGCAGCCGGCATGCCAGGCTCGCCGGCATCAAGCAAGGCGCGGCAAATGGCGGCGCGCGCCGGAACGGCCAGCAGCGCGTAGGTCAGTGTGCTTTCTTGATCGGTCTCCATGGCCACGTCTTCCCGCTCGTCGTCCAGATATCGCTATTGTGCGTCGCCCGTCGTTGGGATTGCCACGGCGCACTCCCGACGCAGCCGCCCGACACCTACTTTCTACGCGGCAGGCGCGGTAAAAGCAACCTGCCGGGGCGCGCTTGCGCACAATTGCACAGGATTACAACGGGCCGCGGCGGGCCGCCGGCAGCAACACGCGCGGCAGGCGGATCCCCACGGTGCGGGTTGCTGCGCCGCACAAAGCGAATGCGTGTGGTGAGGCGGTGATCTTGCAAGATGACGTAACCTGCGGGCAACCCTGGCGCGCACCGGGGGCAGGCAAGTATTTCGCGCGCCACTCGCGGGCGGCCGGCCACGCAAGATCCGGCCTGGCTGGCGTAAGCGAATGAAATATTCGGTAATGCGCCCCGCGTTTCACACATGCCCGGGCGGCACTATGCTTGCGGTAAGACAGGCCAGCGTGGGAGACCCGCCCCGCCACCGCCGCCACCGTGCACCCGGCATCGTCCACGAAAGCCCCATGCGTATCGCTCGCCCTTTCCATCCATGAACGCCGTGCGCTTGCCTGCGCCACGCCTGCTGTGCGCCGCCCTTGCCGGCGCCTGGCTGGGCGGCTGCGCCGTCGGGCCGGACTACCAGCGTCCGGTGGCCGACACGCCGGCCGCTTATCGCGAAGCGGTGCCGGACGATCACCAATGGAAGGTCGCCGAGCCCCGGCCGGTGGACCTGAGCCAGCCCTGGTGGTCGGGCTTCGATGACGCCCTACTGAATGATCTGGTGGCACAGGCCAATGCCGCCAACCAGACCCTGCGCCAGGCCGAAGCGCAGTACCGGCAGTCGCGCGCGCTGGCGCAGGCGGCGCGGGCCGGCCTGTTTCCCACGCTGGGCGCCGGGGTTTCCGTGGGCCGCGCGCGCACCAATCCGCAGGGCATCATCTCCGTGTCCAACACGCATGCGGCCAGCCTCGATGCGAGCTGGGAGGTCGACCTGTGGGGCCAGGTGCGGCGCACCATCGAAGCCGCGCGCGACAACGCGCAGGCCAGCGCCGCCGACCTCGCCGCCGCGCGCCTGACCATCCAGGGCGAACTGGTGCAGGATTACATCCAGCTGCGCGTCACCGACGTGCTCAAGGCGCTCTATGCCCGCACCCTGGCCGCGTATGAGGAATCGCTCAAGCTGACGCAGAGCCAGTTCCGCGCGGGCGTGGCGACCTCGGGCGACGTCGCGCTGGCCCAGGTCACGCTAAGCGCCGCGCAGGCGCAGGCGATCGATCTCGATGTACAGCGCAACCAGCTTGAGCACGCCATCGCCGTGCTGCTCGGCCGCGCCCCGGCCGAGTTCACGCTGGCGCCGGAGGCATTCACGATGCGCCCGCTGGCGGTGCCGCCGGGGCTGCCATCGGCGCTGCTGGAACGCCGCCCCGACATCTCGGCCGCCGAGCGCCGCATGGCGGCCGCCAATGCGAATATCGGCGTGGCGCGCGCCGCCTACTTTCCTTCGCTGGTGCTGTCGGCGGTAGGCGGCGCCAGCAGCGGCAGCCTGGCCAACTGGTTCGGCCCGCCCGGGCGCGTGTGGTCGCTGGGCGCGGCGCTGGCCGGCACCATCTTCGACGGCGGCCTGCGCAATGCCCAGAACGACCAGGCAGTAGCGGCCTACGATGGCGCCGTGGCTGCCTATCGGGAGACCGTGCTGAACGGTCTGCAGGAGGTGGAAGACAACCTCTCGGCACTGCGCGTGCTCGATCAGGAAGTGGCGGTGCAGGACCGCGCGGTGGAAGCCGCGCGCGTGGCCGAGCGCGTTAGCCTGGCGCAATTCCGCGCCGGCACGGCTTCCTACCTCGGGGTGGTAACTGCGCAGGCCCTTGCCTTGTCTAACGAGCGGACGGCGATCCAGTTGCGCGGCCGGGAACTTGCCGCGAGCGTGGCGTTGATCAAGGCGATCGGCGGCGGCTGGCAAAGCGATGCGCTCGCTTGCGCCGAGGTCGCTGCCGGCGTACACCCGGCGGCATCGCCCGCCGCACCGTTCGCCACCCCATCCAGCCCGCCCGCCCCTGCCGGATCCGGCAGCGCGGGCGCCCCGGTACAACTCTGATCCGCATTGGCAGGCCACTTCCAAGGTATTCCATGGCGACCCAGCCCTCCCGCCGCAACGCCGTCCTGATCGGCCTCGCCTTGCTTGTGCTGGCCGCGCTGGCCTGGTTTGCCACTGGCCCGCTCAAGCGCATGCTGGCGCCTCGCGCGGCGGCGGCGCCCATGCCGGCGGTGTTGGTGACCAGCGCACAGGTCCGGCGCGAAAACGTGCCGATCGGACTCAGCGGGGTCGGCACCGTGCAGGCCATGGCCACGGTGACGGTCAAGCCGCGCGTGGATGGCCAGCTCGACCGGGTCGGATTTGTCGAAGGCCAGGACGTCAAGGCCGGCCAGTTGCTGGCGCAGATCGACCCGCGCACCTTCCAGGCGCAGTTGCAGCAGGCCATGGCGCAAAAGGCGCGCGACGAGGCGCAGCTCGCCAACGCCAGGCTGGATCTCCAGCGCTACGAGGGGCTCATCAAGGAAAACGCCACCACCCAGCAAACCCTGGACACCCAGCGCGCGCAGGTGGCGCAGCTCGCCGCCGCCGTAAAGACCGACGAAGCGCTGGTCAACGTGGCGCGCGTGCAGCTCGACTACACCACCATCACCGCGCCGCTGGCGGGGCGTGTGGGCGCGCGCCTGGTGGATCCCGGCAATATCGTCCACGCCGCCGATGCCAACGGCCTGGTGGTGATCCGCCAGATCGATCCGATCGATGTCGTGTTCACGCTGCCCGACGGGGAATTCCAGCACATCAACAGGGCCATGCAGGCCAGCAAGGCGCCCCTTGCGGTGGACGCCAGCGAGCGCGGCAGCGGGCAATTGCTGGGCCGCGGCAGCCTGATCCTGCTCAACAACACCATCGACACCGCGTCGGGCACCATCCAGCTCAAGGGGCGCTTCCCCAACCCTTCGCATACGCTGTGGCCTGGCCAGTACGTCAATGCGCGGCTGATACTGGGCGAGCGCGACCAGGCGCTGACCATTCCGGCCGCCGCGGTGCAGCGCGGCCAGAGCGGCACCTATGTCTATGTCGTGCAGGCGGACCACACGGTGGTCTCCCGCCCGATCGACGTGGCGGAAACCCAGGACGCCAAGGCCGTGGTGACCAAGGGGCTCGCCGTTGACGAACGGGTGGTGGTGGACGGGCAGTACAAGCTCAAGCCCGGCGCGCGCGTGGCCGAAAAGACGGCAGCCGCCACCGTGGCCGGTTCGGGGGCGGTACAGGCCTCCACGCCGGCTGTCGGCGGTGCCGGGAATGCCCGGCCATGAGCATCTCCGCGACCTTCATCAAGCGCCCGATCGGGACCTCGCTGCTGGCGCTGGCGCTGCTACTGGTGGGCGTGGCGGCGTGGCCGCTGCTGCCCATCGCGCCGCTGCCGCAGGTGGACTTTCCCACCATCCAGGTGTCGGCGACGCTGCCCGGGGCCAGTCCGGAGACCATGGCGTCGAACGTGGCACAGCCGCTGGAGCGTCAGTTCTCGCTGATCGCCGGGCTGACGCAGATGACGTCGACCAGCGCGCAAGGCAACGCCCAGATCACGCTGCAGTTCGACCTCAACCGCAGCATCGATGCCGCCGCCGTGGACGTGCAGGCCGCCATCAATGCCGCCAGCGGCCAGTTGCCCAACAACCTGCCGACGCCGCCGACATTCCGCAAGATCAATCCCGCCGATTCGCCGATCCTGGTGCTGGCGGTGCAGTCCGACACGCTGCCGCTGACCGAGATCAACGACTACGCCGACAACATCCTGGCGCAGCAGATCTCGCAGATCTCGGGCGTGGGGCTGGTGTTTATCGGCGGGCAGCAGAAGCCTTCGGTGCGCATCCAGGTGGATCCCGAGAAGCTCTCGGCCATGGGCATGAGCCTGGAAGACCTGCGCGGCGTGATTGCCGCCACCACGGTCAACCAGCCCACCGGCAGCACCGACGGACGCACCAAGGCCTTCAACGTCTACACCAACGACCAGATCACCAAGGCCGCCGCCTGGAACGACATGGTGCTGGCCTACCGCAACGGCGCGCCGGTGCGCGTGCGCGACGTCGGCGTGGCCGTCGACGGGCCAGAGAACGCCAAGCTGGCGGGCTGGGGCTTTGCGGGCGCGGCAGCACCCGCGGGCAACACCTTCCACAATGGCCGCGCCATCATTCTCGCCATCACCAAGCAGCCGGGCGCAAACGTGATCGACACCGTGGACCGCATCCGCGCCGCACTGCCGCGCCTGCAGGCCGCGATCCCGCCAACCGTCAACGTCAATACGCTGGCCGACCGCACCCAGACCATCCGCGCCTCGGTGGCGGACGTGGAATTCACGCTGGTGCTGACCATCGCGCTGGTGGTGATGATCATCTTCGTCTTCCTGCGCAACGTCGCGGCCACGGTGATTCCCAGCGTCACCGTGCCGCTTGCCCTAATGGGCACCGCCGGCGGCATGTACCTGCTGGGCTACAGCCGCGACAACCTGTCGCTGATGGCACTCACCATCGCGGTGGGCTTCGTGGTGGACGACGCCATCGTGATGCTGGAAAACATCTATCGCCACGTGGAAGACGGCCTGGAGCCGATGGAGGCCGCGCTCAAAGGGGCCAGCGAAATCAGCTTCACCATCGTGTCGATCTCGGTCTCGCTGGTGGCGGTGTTCATCCCGCTGCTGCTGATGGGCGGCATCGTCGGGCGGCTCTTCCGCGAATTCGCCGTCACCGTCACGCTCACCATCGTGGTGTCGGTGGTGGTCTCGCTGACGCTGACGCCGATGCTGTGCTCGCGCTACCTCACCCCGCCGCGCGGGCACCATCACGGGCGCATCTACCAGTGGTTCGAGCACGGCTTCGATTACATGCTGTCCGGCTACAAGCGCTGGCTGGACGTGGTGATGCGCCACCAGTTCTTCACGCTGTGCGTGTTCATCGCCACCGTCGCCACCACCGTGGTGCTGTTCATCTACATCCCCAAGGGCTTCTTCCCGCAGCAGGACACCGGCTTCATGTTCGGCTTTGCCGAATCCGCGCAGGATGCCTCGTTCAAATCCATGAACGCGCGCATGGTGCAACTGGCGGATATCGTGCGCGCCGATCCCGACGTGGCGGCGGTGGGCATGAGCGGCGGCCAGAACACCATCAACACCGGCAACTTCTTTATCAGCCTGCGTCCCAAGGACCAAGGCCGCACCGCCAGTGCCGACGAGGTGATCGCGCGGCTGCGGCCCAGGCTGGCGCAGGTGCAAGGCGCCAACCTGTTCCTGCAGGCCGGGCAGGACATCAACGTGGGCGGGCGCCTGTCGCGCACGCAGTACCAGTACACGCTGATGGACGCCAACCTGGACGAACTCAACCAGTGGGCGCCGCGCATCCTGGAGCGCCTGCGCTCGCTGCCTCAACTGGCCGATGTGGCGTCGGACCAGCAGAACGCCGCCGCCGCCGCGCGCCTGACCATCGACCGCGCGCGCGCCTCCAGCTTCGGCATCACGCCCGCGCTGATCGACTCCACGCTGTACGACGCGATCGGGCAGCGCCAGGTGGCGCAGTACTTCACACAAACCAACAGCTACCACGTGATCCTGGAAGCCACGCCGGCGCTGCAGGAAGACCCGCGCCTGTTCAGCAAGCTCTACATCACCTCGCCGCTGACCGGCGCGCAGGTACCGCTATCCAGCTTCGTCAAGATCGATACCGACAGCACCGCCTACCTGTCGATCAGCCACCAGGGGCAGTTCCCCGCCGTCACCATGTCCTTCAACCTGGCCAATGGCGTGGCGCTGGGCGATGCCGTCAAGGCCATCAACGGCGCGCTGGCCGGCATGGGACGCCCGCAAACGCTCAGCGGCGCCTTCCAGGGCACGGCCCAGGCCTTCGGCGCCTCGCTGGCCTCGCAACCCTACCTGATCGCCGCCGCGCTGATCGCCGTGTATATCGTGCTGGGGCTGCTGTACGAAAGCTATATCCACCCGCTCACCATCCTCTCCACCCTGCCCTCCGCCGGCGTAGGGGCGCTGCTGATCCTGCTGGCGGGCGGCTACGACCTCAGCGTGATTGCGCTGATCGGCATCATCCTGCTGATCGGCATCGTCAAGAAGAACGGCATCATGATGGTCGACTTCGCGCTCACCGCCGAGCGCGAACACGGCATGAAGCCCGAAGAAGCGATCTACCAGGCCTGCCTGCTGCGCTTCCGGCCGATCATGATGACTACCATGTGCGCGCTGTTGTCAGGGCTGCCGCTGATGCTTGGGCACGGCGCCGGGTCCGAACTGCGCAGGCCGCTCGGGTACGCGATGGTGGGCGGGTTGGTGCTGTCGCAGATGCTGACATTGTTCAGCACCCCGGTGGTCTATCTCTACCTGGACCGTGCGCACTACTGGTATATGCAGCGCAAGGCGAGACGGCAGGCAAGGCGAGAGGGGCACAGTCCTGACAGTGGCGTTGACGCGAAACGGGACAGGCAGCGGGCAACAGTGGCTGGCGAAGGAGATTGAAGCAAGGTTGCGAGCGCCCGCCCGCCCCCGCCCCCTACGTCACCTCGATCACTCCGTTCATCGTCTCATGCCCCGACCCGCAGAAAATATCGCATAGGAACCCAAACGTCCCAGCCGTCTTCGGCAGGGCCGAAACCCGCACCACCTGCCCCGGCGGCAAGTCCGCACGCACCCCGAGGTCCGGCACGCTAAACCCCATGATCACATCCTGCGCGGTCAGTTCGAACACCACCGGCTCGCCAGCGCGCAGCGCAATGCGATCTGGCGTGAACACAAACTTGCGCGCATGCACCTTGATCACACGCGGCGCGGCAGCCGCGCCATGCAGCAGCGGCGCGCCGCCCGCCAGCGCAAGCAGGCAACACAGCGCCCGCCTGCGGCTGACCCCTTCCCGTAGTGATGCTGTCATGATCAACTCCCAAGTGTTTGCATGGCTCAGCCCGTGACAGGCTTCTCCTCGATGCCGAAATCGCCCGCCGCGCGGCTGGCCTCCACCTCACGCCAGCCCAACCCGCGATAAGGCTGCGCCGGATCCCACGGCAGCGGCAAACGCTGCGCCTGCGACCCCGCCACCGGCAGCGGGAACATCAGCGAACGCGCCGCATGGTGCGCGATATGCCCGGTCATATGGTGATGCTCCTGGTGGATATGGCCGTAGAACACGGTCACATTGGGATGCGGCATCAGGCGTTCGATCACCTGCGCGCCATCGCGCGTGGCCCAGTCCCACTGCGGGTAGAGATCGAACAGCGGACGGTGGGTGAACACCACGATGCGCGCCGACCGCGGCTGTTTGGCGAGGTCCGCCGCAAGCCAGTCGAGCTGCGCCGCGCCGACGCGCCCGGCAGGATCCGACACGTTGTCCAGCACGATGAAATGCACACCCTTGTGGTCGAACACATAGTGCGTGGGCCCGAACAGTTCCTGGTAAGCGGCACCCTCGTCGAGGCTGGCATCGTGCTCGCCCGGCATCAGGTGCACCACCGGCACCTTGAGCGCGGCGATGATGGACTGGAACTCACGCATGCGCCGGCGGCGCTCGACTGGATCGTCGGTGGTATGCGTGAGGTCACCGGTGAACATCAGGAAATCCGGCGGCTCCGCCAGTGCGTTGACCGCCGCCACCGCCTTGGGCAAGGTGCCGCGCGCATCCGGGTTGGGTGGACCCTGGAAGCCCCAGTGCGCGTCCGACAACTGGACAAAATAGAAGGCTTCGTCGCGCCCGGCGGCCCAACCGGGCAAGGCCGACGCAAATACCGCGCCGCCGGCGCAGGCGGCAAGTCCGAGGAAATCGCGCCGCTTCCATGTGTGTTTCATGCTGGCTCCATCCGTGGCTGGGGGGATGTCTGTCATACCGAAGCAGCGCCCCCTTTATTCCCGCCGCCGGCGCTTTTTTTTTGCGCGGCGGGCGCGGAAATCGGGAATAAACTCAGGACATCCGCGGTATACGCGGGATGAGTGGCCTCGATGTACGCCAGCCCGGCCGCAGAGCCGAAGGAGTGACGTGAACGCTGCCGACCGGCGCCGCCGTTTCGACGATCTGGTGCTTCCGCATCTCGACGCCGCCTACAACCTGGCGCGCTGGCTGTCGGGCAATCCCGCCGAGGCGGATGACGTGGTGCAGGAAGCCTGCCTGCGGGCCTTCTGTTTTTTTGACAGCTTCCGGGGCGACCAGCCGCGCGCATGGTTGCTGGCGATCGTGCGCAACACGTGGTTTACCGCTTCGCGCAAGCGGCATCAGCCGGGCCAGGGCGACAGCGCGGGCTACGACGACGCGCATTCCGACGGCGCGCCGCTGCCCGGCTGGCAGGACGGCCACGGCGACAGCCCGGAGCAGTGGCTGTTGCGCGCCGAGGACGTCCGCCTGCTGCATCTCGCGCTGGAGCGCCTGCCGCTGGCGTTGCGCGAAGTGCTGGTGCTGCGCGAACTGGAGGACCTGTCCTACCGCGACATCGCCGCCATCGCCGATATCCCGCTGGGCACCGTGATGTCGCGGCTGGCCCGCGCGCGCAAGCTGCTGGCGACGGCGGTGCTCGCCATGCGCGCGGAGGGAGCGGGAACCAGCGGCAAGACCAGTGGCAAGACCAGCGCGGCAAACACCCTATCCGCCACGCCGGCAACGGGCAGGACGGGCACGGCAACGGGCATCCACGGAACGCCACCGCAACCTGCCGGGGAGACAGGCCATGAACTGCAATGACGCGCGCCTGCTGCTGCACGCCTGTGCCGACGGCGAACTCGGCGCGGGCGACGCCCTGCGTCTTGAACGGCACCTGGCGCAATGCCCTGGCTGTACCGCCGAGCTTGCCCAACTGGGCGAACTGCGCGCCGCACTGCGCACGCATGGACCCTACCATCGTGCCGGCCCGGCGCTGCGGGCGCGCCTGGGCGCCGCGCTGGACGAAGCGCAGGCGACGAGCCAGGCAGGGCCCCAGACGCGCTCGGCCGGCATTGGCGGCCGTGGCGGCATGGGCGACAGCGCGGCCGGCCATGGCAATGCCTGGTGGCAACGGATGCGGCGCTACTTCGAATGGGGCCCGGCCGCCAATGCCGCCATGGCCGCGCTCACGGTGGCGACACTGGGCGTCGGCATGGTCCAGTATGCGCAGAGCGATGGCACGGCGTCATCGGTGGAAGGCGAGATGGTCAGCAGCCACGTGCGCGCGCTGATCTCGGGACACGCCATCGACGTCGCCTCGTCGGACCGCCACACCGTCAAGCCCTGGTTCAATGGCAGGATCGACTACGCACCGTTGGTGCCGGAACTGGCCCCGCAGGGCTTCCCGCTGACCGGGGGACGGCTCGACTATGTGCACGGGCGGCCGGTGGCGGTGTTGGTCTACCGTCGCAACCAGCACCCCATCGATGTTTTCGTGCTGCCACTGCGGACTGACGGGCCTGACAGCAAGGCGATCGCAGGCGGCAACCGCGCGCCGCCGGAGCGCGAGGCGCGCCAGGGCTATCAGCTTGCCATCTGGGAAGCGGACGGCATGCGTTACGCGGCCATCACCGATGCCTCCGCGGACGACCTGCTGCATTTCACGCAGGCCTGGCGCGCGGCCACCGACAACCGCGCGCGCTGAGCCTCGTCCCGTGCCTCGTCCCGCGTTCTCCGGCCAGCCCCTTCAGGTCAGCACGAACGGCAGCCGCCGCTGGCGCTTGCCGGTCAACCTGAACAGCGCGTTGGCCACGGCCGGCGCAATCGGCGGCACGCCCGGCTCGCCCAGCCCGGTGGGCGGATCCTCGGAAGGCACGAAGAACACATCCACCACCGGCGCATCGGTAATGCGCGGCGGCGGATAGTCGGGGAAATTGCTGTTCTTCACCGCGCCGTTCTCGATCTCGATGGCAAAGCCCGGCCGCATCATCGCCAGCCCGAACACGCACCCGCCCTGCACCTGCGCCTCGGCGGACAGGGGATTGACCACGCGGTTGGCATGCACGCCGGCGGTCACGCGATGCACGCGCGGCTCGTTCTTCACCAGCGACACTTCCACCACATAAGCCACCACGGTGTTGAACGACTCATGCACTGCCACGCCCCAGGCCTGGCCCTTGGGCAGCTTGCGCTTGCCATAGCCGGATTTTTCCACCGCAAGCTGCAGCGCCGCGCGATGGCGCGCGTGCTTGTCCGGGTCCAGCCGGGCCAGGCGATACGCCACCGGATCCTGCCTGGCGCCGGCGGCCACTTCATCCACCAGCGTCTCCTTGACGAAGGCAGTATGCGTGTTGCCGACCGAGCGCCACCACAGCACCGGTACGTCCACCTGCGGGTGGTGCACCGACAACTGCATCGGGAAGCCGTAGTCGTTCTCCACGATGCCCTCGACCATGGTCGAGTCAACCCCACCCTTGACCAGGAAGGATTCGAACGGCGTGCCCTTGAGGATGGACTGGCCGACCACGGTGTGCTGCCAGCCAAGCACCTGCCCCTTGGCATCCACGCCGATGCGCGCGCGATGCACGTGCAGCGGCCGGTAATAGCCGCCGCGGATATCGTCCTCGCGGCTCCACATGACCTTGAGCGGCTCGTCATGGTCGTTCTTGACCCAGGCCAGCAGCACATTGGCGGCTTCGACCAGGTAGTCGGAAGTGGGCACTGCGCGCCGGCCGAAGCCGCCGCCCGCCATCATGGTATTGAGCGTGACCTTGGCCGGCGGCAGTCCTAGCACGTGTCCGATGGCGGCCTGGTCGACCGTCTGGAACTGCGACCCCACCCATACCTTGACCGACTGCACCGTCTTGCCGGACAGCTCGGCCTGCATGGTGCAGTTCAGCGGCTCCATCGGGGCATGCGCGAGGTATGGGAACTGGTAGTCGGCCTCGATGGTGCGCGCGGCGCCGGACATGGCGCCGAGGTCGCCCTTTAGCGCCACCGTGCCGGGCTGCGCGGCCAGCGCCGCGTATTGCTCGAAGAGCGCCTTGGTCGAGGCCGTGGAGCCAGCGTCCTCCCACACGATCTCCAGCGCGTCGCGCGCCTGCTTGGCCGGCCAGTAGCCGTCCGCCACCACCGCCACGCCGGTACCGCCGCGATCGACCGGCACCAGCATCACATCGGCCACGCCCTTGATGGCGCGTGCCTTGTCGGCATTGAAGGATTTCACCTTGCCGCCAAAGCGCGGCGGACGTGCCACCACGGCCACGACCATGTCCTTCAGGCGCACGTCGATGCCGAAGCCGGTGCTGGCATCCAGCTTGCCGCGCGCATCGAGCCGCCGCGTGGGCTTGCCGATCAGCTTGAACTGCGCCGGGTTCTTGAGCGTCACCTGCTGCGGCACCGGCAGCGCCATGGCTGCCTGCGCCAGTTCGCCGAAGGTGGCATGATGGCTGCCGGAACTGACCACGCCCAGCGCCACCTGGCAGCTCGACGGATCGACCTGCCATTGCTTGGCCGCGGCGGACACCAGCATGGCACGGGCGCGCGCGCCCAGTTCGCGGTACTGCTGGAAGGAGTGATTGAGCGCGCTGGAGCCGCCGGTCATCTGCATGCCGAAGACGGGGTCCTTGTAGGCGTCGCCGGCAGGCGCCAGCGTGGCGCGCACATTGCGCCAGTCGACGTCGAGTTCCTCGGCCAGCGCCATCGGCAGCGCCGTATGCACGCCCTGGCCGAATTCGAGACGGTTGACCGCGACCGTGACCGTATTGTCCGGCGCGATCAGCAGGAACGCCTGCGGCGGCGACGGCGGGGCCTTGGGCGCCGCGCCTTGCTGCGCCAGCGCGCCCGGCACGGGCAGCACGCCCAGCGCCAGCCCGCCGCCGGCAAAGCCGGTCAGCTTGAGAAAGCTGCGGCGGTCCAGCGTAGCGGCGCCACCGGCAGCTGCGGCGCCCCGGCGGTTGCCGCCGGCCAGTGCTTCGAGTTGTCTGATTCGCATGGTGTCGTCCTCCCCCTTAAGCCAGCGCGCGCGCCGCGTCCTTGATGGCCGCGCGGATGCGCTGGTAGGTGCCGCAGCGGCACAGGTTGCCGGCCATTGCCTGGTCGATGTCGGTGTCGCTCGGGTGCTTCTTGGTACGCAGCAGCCCGACCGCGCTCATCACCTGGCCGTTCTGGCAATAGCCGCATTGCGCCACGTCATGCTTGATCCAGGCATCGAGCACCGCACGCCCGACCTTGTCGCCGGCGATGCCTTCGATGGTGGTGATGCGTACGCCCTGCGCCGCCGAGACCGGCGTCACGCAACTGCGGGTGGCCTGGCCGTTCACTTGCACCGTGCACGCGCCGCACGCTGCCACCCCGCAGCCGAACTTGGTGCCGGTCATGCCAAGGTTGTCGCGTAACGCCCACAGCAGGGGTGTGGAAGGATCAACGTCTACCGGCAACGGCTTGCCGTTGATGTCTAGCGTGGTCATGGGGAAAGCTCCTTGGGTCTGTGGGCCCTGGTCCGCCCCGGCATGGTTGGGGGCGGCCGGTGAGCGGCATCCGCCCATGCTGCAGTGCGGGCGCCGTATAACCCCAGAGAATAGTGCAAAAACTACATGGGTGCAGTACCGTGTACCGGGCACGGAGGCAACTGCCGGTGGCCGGCGAACTTCGCCGCACGGCCGGCGGTCTGTTCCTTATCGATAGCCAGCCATTTCGCACCCCGACTCGTGCCCGCCCCATCCGCCGCCACATCCGCCGCCCTGCCGCCGTCCAGTCCCGGCCACCTTCAGCCCCGTCCCGCCGCTGCATGCGCCGCGATGTGTTTCTTCGTCATCAGCGGATTCATCATCGCCTGGGTGGCGGTGCTCGGGCGCGACGAACCCGAACCGGCGCTGGTCTTCTCCATCCGCCGCGTCTTCCGGCTGGCGCCGCCTTACTGGGTCATGTCGGCGCTGCATGCGCTCACGCTCAATCCCGTYAGCCTGGCGGTGTTCGGCAGTTCGCTGGCCTTCCTGCCGATCGCGCGCGGGGACGCACCCTATTTCGGCTATCCGGCGCTGTATGTCGGCTGGTCGCTCAACTATGAGATGGCCTTCTATGCGATCTTCGCGCTCGGCCTGCTGCTGGCACGGCGGCGGGCACTGCTGGTGGTGGCCGCGGTGCTGGGAGGCACTACGCTGCTGCTGCCGTGGTGGCGCTTCGGCGCGGTGGACGCCGACCCGGCGCATCTCTATCCGTTCGCCTCGACATGGGTGGCGATGATCGCCAATCCACTGGTGCTGGAGTTTGCGCTCGGCTGCGCGCTGGCCTGGCTCCATGCGCGCACGCGCCACCGCTTCACGCGCGGCGTGGCCATGGCCTTGCTGGCGATCGGCGTGGTCAGCTTTGCCGTCTCGCTATGGCTGGTGGAGCCGGAGTTCAGCCTGGCCGGACGCGGCTTGCCCGCGGGCGCCCTGCTGTTCGGCGCGGTAGCAGCCGAGCAGGCGGGCCTGCTGCGCGTGCCGCGCTCGCTGGTATGGCTGGGTGAGTTGTCGTACGCGCTCTACCTGACCCATCCCACGGTGATCGAAGCCGTCAAGCGGCTGATGCCGGAACTCGCGCCGGAACAGATGGGGCTGCAGCTCACGCGCTTCGCCATCGACGCGGCGCTGGCGCTCGGCCTTGCCATGCTGCTGCATCGCTGGGTGGAACTGCCGGCCATGGCCGCGGGGCGGCGCCTGTCCGGCCGCTTCGCCACGGCGCGCGCTTGACAGGCCGCGCCTGCCCGCTCAGGCCATGCCTTCGGGTGCGCGATCGATAAAGCCGGTCATGCTCTGCCTACGGCCATCGGGCGCCAGCGTGGCAATGTCCGTGCCGACCACCGCCGCCGGCTCATATACCGCAAAACGGCGGGCCGCGCTAGTGCGAACAGCGGGAACACACCCGGGCTTATCGCCTCGTACTTCTCGTATATCGTCGCTATATTGGTCGATTAGGCTGGGCCGCGCGTGCAACTTGCCGCGGCACCCTGCCATTGATCCCTTTTTCAGAACGCAGCTGCAAGCTGACGCGACATGACGCCAGATTTGGAAGTCCGCCCCTTGCCCATCCAATGCCCACGCTGGCAGCGAGTGTTGCTGGCCGCCCTCGGCTTCTTCCTGATTGCCCTGGCCGGCCTTGCCGTGTCCCGCCTGCCGGGCAACGTGGCCATGCTCTGGCTGGCCAATGCGTTCGGCCTCGGGATCCTGCTGCACCAGCGGCGCGGCGATGCACCCTGGCTGCTGGCCGGCATGCTGGTGGCCGGCGTGGCGGCCAATGCGGCCTTCGGCGACCCACCCGCCATCGCGCTGGCGCTGGGGCTGGGCAACGTTGCCGAGATCGCCTTCTCGGCCTGGCTGGTGCACGCCACGACCAGCGGCGCCACGCTGTCCCAGCCGGGCCCGCTGGCGCGCTTCGGGCTGACCCTGGGCGCCGCCGGCACCCTGGGGTCGGCGGTAGGCGCCACGATTGGCGCCTACGCCATCAGCCCCGCCGACCGCAGCGGCTTTGCATCGGTGTGGTGGACCTGGTGGACAGCGGACGCGATGGGCATCGTGATGTTGTTGCCGCTGATGGTATCGATCACGCGCGAGCGCGTGGCCAACACCTTCCGCCGCGCGCGTCTGCCCCGCCTCGCCGCGCTGCTGGCGCTGAGCCTGGCGATCGGCGCCGTCGCGCTGTTCAAGAGCAAAGAGCCCTTCGTGGTGATGGCGCTGCCGCTGGTGCTGGCGGCGCTGCTGACCAACCCCTTCGCCACTGCCCTGCTCACGCTGCTGGCGATCTGCGCCGCGGTGTCGCTGGGGCTGGTGACGGCCTCGCTGGGACTGGGTTCCCACGAGCCTGTCCTGCAGCAGTCGGTGCAACTGTCGACCGCGCTGATCATGGTGCTCCCGGTCTGCATCTCCTTCTTGCTGGAGCAGAACCGGCGCGACCGCAGCGAGCTGCGCGGCAGCGAGCGGCGCTTTCGCCAGGCCATGGAACACTCGGCCATCGGCATGGCGCTGGTGGGGCTGGACGGGCGCTGGCTGCAGGTCAACCGCGCCATCTGCGACCTGTTCGGCTACGAGGCCGGCGAACTGGCCGACCTGCCCTTCCCGCTGATGACCCACCCGGACGATCTCGCCCCCGACCTGCACCAGGTCGAGCGCCTGCTGGCCGGCGAGATCGAGTCCTACCGCATCGAAAAGCGCTTCCGCCACAAGGACGGCAGCTACCGCTGGACCTTGCTGGCGGTGTCCCTGGTGCGTGACGAAGTCAGCGGCAAGCCGCTGCATTTCATTTCGCAGGTGGAGGACATCGAAGAGCGCAAGACCGCGCAGGAAAAGCTCGGCGCGCTGTCGCGCCGGATCCAGCTGGCAGTGGAAGCGGGCGGCGTGGGGATCTGGGAGTGGGACATCGCCACCGGCGCCATCGAGTGGGATGCGCGCATGCATGCGTTGCACGGCCTGGAACCGGCCCTGGGCGCGCCGGACGTCAAGCGCTGGTTCGCCATGGTGCATCCCGAGGACGTCGGGCCAGCGCGCAGCGAAATGCGCGATGCGGTGCGCGGCAAGCRATCCTTCGATACCGAATACCGCATCCAGCTGCCCGATGGCGAGGTGCGGCATATCCGCGCCATGGCGATGGTATTGCGCCAGGACGACGGCACCGCGCTGGCCATGATCGGCACCAATTGGGATATCACCGAACAGCACCGGCTCACCGACGCGCTCTTCGAGGAGAAGGAGCGCCTGCATATCACGCTGCGCTCGATCGGCGACGCGGTGATCTGCACCGACGCCGCCATGGGCGTGACCTTCATGAACCCGATCGCCGAGCAGCTCACCGGCTGGACCATGCAGTCCGCCGCCGGCCAGCCGCTGGAGGCCATCTTCCGCATCGTCGATGAGCACAGCAACCTGCCGGTCCCCAGCCCGGTGGAGCAGTGCCTGCAGACCTTGCGCCCGGTCTACCTGCGGGACGGCGCGGTGCTGCAAAGCCTGACCGGCGACCGCCACGACGTGCAGGACTCGGCAGCGCCGGTGCGCACCGCGTCCGGCGAGGTCATCGGCGCGGTGCTGGTGTTCCAGGACATCACCAGCGCCCGCGCGCTGCAGCGCGAGCTGGCCCATTCGGCCTCGCACGATGCGCTCACCGGCCTGCCCAACCGCATCTGGTTCGAGAAGCGGCTGCGCGAGGCCTGCGAGGCCGCGCGCATGCAGCAGCACCATCACGCGCTGTGCTTTATCGACCTGGACCGCTTCAAGATCGTCAACGACACCGCCGGGCACGCTGCGGGCGACGTGTTGCTGCGCGAGCTAAGCCATGTGATCCGGAACCATGTGCGGCCCGACGACCTCCTCGCGCGCCTGGGCGGCGACGAATTCGCGCTGCTGCTCAAGGACTGCACCGTGGACCAGGCCGAGCACGTCTGCCAGAAGATCATCGATGCCATCCGTGGCCAGCGCTTCCCCTGGGAGGGGCGCGTCTACGATGTGGGGGCCAGCATCGGCATCACCGCCATCGACCACGAGACACCGCCGATGGGCGAACTGATGAGCCGCGCCGACGTGGCCTGCTACGCCGCCAAGGCGGCAGGGCGCAACCGCGTCTCGGTGTACCGCCGCGACGAAAGCGATGCCCAGCGCCACCACCAGGAACTGCAGGTCGCAGCCGGCATCCACTCGGCGCTGGACGCCAACCGCTTCCGCCTGTTCGCGCAGGAAATCCGCGCGCTGCAGGATGAGAGCGCGCCGGGCAGCCATATCGAGATCCTGGTGCGCATGGTCGACGAGCAGGGCAACCTGGTGATGCCGGGCGCGTTCATTCCCGCCGCCGAGCGCTACGATCTGATGGGCCATGTGGATCGCTGGGTGATCCACCATGTGCTATGCGAATTCGGCGCGCGCCTGGCCGCGGTGCCTTCGCTCACGGTGGCCATCAACCTGTCCGCCAACTCGCTGGGCGAGCCCTTCCTGCTGCCTTTCCTGCATGCGGAACTGCACGAATCGGTGCTGCCGGCCAGCCGGATCCAGCTGGAAATCACCGAGACCGCGCTGATCAACAATATGGCGGCAGCCAACCGCCTGGTGAGCGAAATGCGCAGCGCAGGCTGCACCGTGGCGCTGGACGACTTCGGCGCGGGCCTGTCGTCGTTCTCCTATCTCAAGCAATTCCCGGTCGACTACCTCAAGATCGACGGCAGCTTTATCCGGCATCTCGCCGGCAGCGCGGTGGACCGCGAGATCGTCAGCTCCATCAACGACATCGGCCATCGCCTGGGCATGCTCACCGTTGCCGAATCGGTGGAAGACGATCAGACCCTGCAGACCCTGCGCGCCATCGGCGTGGACTACGCCCAGGGCTATGTGATCGGTCGGCCCATGCCGCTGGAGGTGTTTCTGGAACGCTGCCCGATCCAGCCGGTGGATCCGGTGGATAACGCCTGAGCCCCTTTCCTCGGTGCGGCGCCGGCAGCACACGCGCTGTCGCGTGCATCCTGGCGCACATGCTGTCGCCGGCCGCATTCGGATTCCCGAACGCAATTTGCGCCCACTCGCACGGAAACCCGAACCGTGCGCCGGCATCACTTTAATTTCCCCTTGTTTTTCAGTGGGTTAGCGAGTGCCCGGGGCACCACTGGCCTGGCACGCCTTGTGCGAGATATGCGCACGCCCCAAGCGGCGATACAGGTTGACGGTCGGCTCCCCCCGCCGCCCCGAGCCAAAAACAATGGAGGAAACAATGACGGACCCCACCTTGCCAACCTTGCCAACCTTGCCCGCCTCTGCGGCGGGCACCGGGTACGCACTGCCCCGCTGATCGGCTGGCTCGCGGATGCCAGGCCTGCCTGCGTCCCCGGAAGCCCGATTCGCTGATTTTCCCGGCTGAGGCCGCATGGCGCCGTCCCCCGAAGACCGCGGCGCCATGCCAGATGGCTGCCAGCCAGCCCCCGCAAAATAGCCGTCCGGCCACTGGCCGGGCGCACCGGCCTGACACTGATGAAACTGAACCGACTGCCCACCCTGATTTTCATTGCGATGCTGCTTGGCGTGCTGGCCGGCACGGCGGCCCACCACCTGGCGCCGGACCCTGCCGCCGCCAGGTCCATCGCCGACCACCTGTCCATCCTCACCGACGTGTTCCTGCGCATGATCAAGATGATCATCGGGCCGCTGGTGTTTGCCACGCTGGTCAGCGGCATCGCCGGCATGGGCGACGGCAAGGCCGTCGGCCGCATTGGCATGAAGGCGATGGCATGGTTCATTGCCGCTTCCTTCACTTCGCTGCTGCTGGGCTTGCTGATGGCCAACGTGCTGCGGCCGGGCGACGGGATGAACCTGGCGCTGCCGGCGGCCGATGCCGCTTCCAACCTGAAGACCGGGGCGCTCAACCTGCGCGATTTCATCGCGCATATGTTCCCCAAGAGCTTTGTCGAGGCCATGGCCACCAATGAGATCCTGCAGATCGTGGTGTTCTCGCTGTTTTTCGGCTTTGCGCTCGGTACGCTCAAGGACGGCGTGGGCAAACCCGTGCTGGCCGGCGTCGAGGGCCTGTCGCACGTGATGCTGAAGATCACCAATTACGTGATGGCCTTTGCCCCGGTCGGCGTGTTCGGCGCGGTCGCGGCGGTGATCACCGCCGAAGGCCTGAGCGTGCTGGTCGTGTACGCCAAGCTGCTGGGCGCCGTCTACCTGTCGCTGGCGCTGCTGTGGGTGGCGCTGATCGCCGGGGGCTATTACTTCCTCGGCCGCGATGTGTTCCGCCTGCTCAAGATGGTGCGCGCCCCGCTGATGATCGGTTTCGCCACCGCCAGCAGCGAATCGGCCTATCCCAAGGTGATCGAGCAACTGACCCGCTTCGGCGTCAAGGAACGCATTACCGGCTTCGTGCTGCCGCTGGGCTACTCGTTCAACCTGGACGGCTCGATCATGTACACCTCCTTCGCCGCGCTGTTCGTGGCGCAGGTGTACGGCATCCACCTGTCGCTCTCGCAGCAGATCACCATGCTGCTGGTTCTGCTGGTCACCAGCAAGGGCATCGCCGGCGTGCCGCGCGCCTCGCTGGTGGTAGTGGCCGCGGTGCTGCCGATGTTCGGCCTGCCCGAGGCCGGCATCCTGCTGGTGCTGGGCATCGACCACGTGCTGGACATGGGCCGTACCGTTACCAACGTGCTTGGCAATGCCATCGCCACAACCGTCGTCGCCAAAAGCGAAGGCGCCATCGGCGCGCCGATGCCCGAAGAAGCGGATGACCCCGCTGCCGAGGGCAACCGCGGCCTGACACCCGTTCAGGTCCTGGCCGGCAAGTAACACTGCCAGCGTGCCAAGGCCCGGCCACCAATCAGGTGGCCGGGCCTTTTTCTTTTCCGTGTCCAGGCGGGATTGCGCAGTATGGTAAAAGACGGGGTTGCCGCGGGCCCCGCCACTGCACTTTTTTTGCTTCGACGCGAGTGCAGTGCGCGCACTGACCGCACTTGCTTACCGCACTTACTTACCGCACTCGCTGACCGCACTTTTATCCGCGCCCCAAGTCTTGACCAGTTGGATTCATTGCCCGCCTATCCGAGCCAGACAGGCGCGCTCGAGATCATTCGCCTTCGCTTTGCGCATTGCGCCCGCCCCATGACCGGCCCCCTCCCCCCGCACGCTCCTCCGCAAGCTGTCCAGCACGCCACCCCGGCCCCCCGGGCCCGCGCAGGCCGCCTGCGCCAGTGGGTGCCCCTGCTGGCGGTGCTGGCACTGGCGGTGCTGATCGGGGTGGCCGGCTCGCTGAGCTACCGCTACAGCTACGACAACGCGCTGGCGCGCCAGAGCGAGCACGGCCAGGTGCAACTGCGCCTGTACGGCCAGGCCCTGACCAGCGAGTTGGCCCGCTACGACTACGTGCCCGGCCTGCTCTCGCTGGACGACAAGATCGCCGCCCTGCTGGCCCATCCGGGCGATGCGGCGCGCGTCGATGCTGCCAACCAATACCTGGCGGCGATCAACGCCCGCGCCGGCACCCGCGCGGTGTTCGTGCTCGATGCCCACGGCCACGTGCTCGCCACCAGCAACTGGCGGCGCCCCGACAGTTACCTGGGCGAAGACCTGAGTTTCCGGCCCTACGTCCGCGACGCCATCGACGGCCAACTGGGCCGTTTCTATGGCGTCGGCACCACCCGAAGCGAGTCCGGCTACTACCTCTCCGCGCCGCTGGGCAATCGCCACAGCCCGAGCGGCGTAGCCGTGGTCAAGGTCGGCCTGGAGCCCCTGGAGAACCGCTGGCAGGGCGCCGATACCCAGATGCTGCTGACCGACGAGAACGGCGTAGTGATCCTGGCGTCCGATCCGTCCCTGAAACTGACCACGCTCATGCCACTGGCGCCGGAACTGCACGACCGGCTGCTGCGCAACCTGCAATACAACCGCGCCGCGCTGCCGTCGCTGGGGCTGGCGCCGGTGCGCAAGCTGTCCGACAGCGACGCCCTGGTGCGCCTGCGGCGCGGCCCGCCCATGCTGGCGCAGAACGTTGAGCTGGTCGGTACCGGCTGGCACCTGACGCTGCTCTCCAATACCTCCCAGGCGCGCGTTGCCGCGCTCAACACGGCCGCGCTGGCGGGCGTGCTGACCGCTTTCGTGCTGTTGCTGGGGGCGGCGTGGAATGTGCGCCGGCGCATTGCCGGCGAGCGGCTGGCCGCGCGCGCCGCGCTGGAGGCCGCCAATGGCGAGCTCGAACGCAAGGTGGCCGAGCGCACCGCCGACCTGTCCGCCGCCAACCAGCATCTGCAGGCTGAAATCGGCGAGCGCATCCGCGCCGAGGCGACCCTGCGCCAGGCCCAGGACGGGCTGCTGCAGGCCGGCAAGCTGGCCGCCGTGGGACAGATGTCGACCGGCATCGCCCACGAACTCAACCAGCCGCTGGCGGCCCTGCGCACGCTCTCGGGCAATACCCAGAGATTCCTGGAGCGTGGCGACACCGCCACCGCGCAGGCCAATCTCGGCACCATCATCGGCCTGGTGGAGCGCATGGGCCGCATCACCGGCGCGCTCAAGTCGTTCGCGCGCAAACCGCGCAACGGCGGGCGCGCGGCGCCGCTCGACGTTGCCGTGGACAACGCCCTGTTCCTGCTCGACACGCGCCTGCAGGCGGTACGCCCGGCACTGGTGCGGCAGATCGAGCCGGGCCTGGTGGTGGCGTGCGATCCCAACCGGCTGGAGCAGGTCCTGGTCAACCTGATCGGCAACGCGCTCGACGCGCTGGCCGGCAGCACCGATGCGCGCCTGGCGCTGCGCAGCCACCTGGCGGGTGGCAAGGCGCGCCTGACCATTCGCGACAACGGCCCGGGGCTGTCCGAGGAAGCCTTCGCGCGCCTGTTCGAGCCCTTCTTCACCACCAAGCCGGCGGGACAGGGGCTGGGGCTGGGGCTGACGCTGTCGGCCGGCATCCTGGACGAGGTCGGCGGCAGTCTCGACGTCAGCAATCACCCCGACGGCGGCGCCTGCTTCACCATGGTGCTGCCGCTGGCCAAACAAGAGATGCCGCAGACGGACCAGGAGAGCAGCCATGGCGGCTAACCCGGCGGGCCTGACTGTATTGATCGTCGAGGACGATCCCGACGTACGCCTGGGCTGCGAGCAGGCACTGCGCCTCGAGAACATTCCGACGCGCGCCGTGGCCAGCGCCGAAGCCGCGCTGCGCGAAGTCGCCAGCGGTTTTCCCGGCGTGGTGATCAGCGACATCCGCCTGCCCGGCATCGATGGCATGGCGCTGCTGGACGAACTCAGGGCGCGCGACGACGGGCTGCCGGTGGTGATGGTCACGGGCCATGGCGACGTGAGCCTGGCCGTGCAGGCGATGAAGGCGGGGGCCTACCATTTTCTCGAGAAGCCGTTTTCGCCGGAACGCCTGGTCGAGGTAACCCAGCGTGCGCTCGAGAAGCGCCGCCTGGTGCTGGAAGTCGCCGAACTGCGCCGCAAGCTGGCCGGGCGCGACACGCTGGATGCGCGCCTGATCGGACATTCGCCGGCCATCGAGCGCCTGCGCAAGCTGATTGCCGACCTGGCCGATACCGCCGCCAACGTGCTGATCCATGGCGAAACCGGCACCGGCAAGGAGCTGGTGGCGCGTTGCCTGCACGAAGCCAGCTCGCGCCGCGCGCGCCACTTTGTCGCCATCAATTGTGGCGGACTGCCCGAACAGTTGTTCGAGAGCGAGATCTTCGGCCATGAAGCCGGATCGTTCACCGGCGCGGCGCGGCGCCGCATCGGCAAGATCGAACACGCCGAGGGCGGCACGCTCTTCCTCGACGAGATCGAGAGCATGCCGATGCAGATGCAGATCAAGCTGCTGCGTGTGCTGCAGGAGCGCGTGGTGGAGCGGCTCGGCTCCAATACCCCGGTGCCGGTCAATACCCGCGTGGTGGCGGCGACCAAGGCGGACTTGAAGGCGCTCTCCCAGGCCGGACAGTTTCGTGCCGACCTTTACTATCGGCTCAATGTGGTGACGCTGGAGTTGCCGCCAGTGCGCGAGCGGCGCGAGGATGTGCCGCCGCTGTTCGAACACTTCGTCGCCCAGGCAGCGCTGCGCTTCGAGCGCGAGGCGTTGCCCGCGACGCCGACGGAGCTGGCCGCGCTGATGGCTTATCCGTGGCCGGGCAATGTGCGTGAGTTGCGCAACCTGGCGGAACGCCACGTACTGGGGCTGGGCTGCAACCCGAACCAGGGGACGGCAGAACCTGCGGCGCTGCCGCTGGCGCAAGCGGTGGAGCAGTTTGAGCGGGCGATGATTGCCGAGGCCATGCGCAGGCATGAGGGGAACCTGAGCCGGGCCAGCGAGGCGCTGGGCATTGCCAAGACTACGTTGTTCGACAAAGTGCGGAAGTACAAGCTGTGAGGGAATATGTGAGCCTCCCTCCGCCTCCCTCCACCGCCCTCCAGCTTCGTCCTGGGCGCATGGCTCCCTGCATGACCGGAGACGCCGTTTCCAGCACGCATGCCACGCCTGCCAGTCTCACCTGTCCTGCCAGGTGAAGTCGCTTTGAATGTCTGAAATGTTTGCGACAAATTGCGTTCCAGGCATGTCTGCCATATCGCGGCAATATGCGTTTAAGACCAGAAGTAGGAACGTTCAGGGCGATTTCGAAATATTTGCCAGTCCGTCTGGCAGCTCATGTTCGTTAACGCATATGATTGGAACCCGGCATCTTTCCGACTTTCCGTTGGGAGAAGATGGCATCCGTGACATAGATCAAGCCATTGCAAGGTCGTGGAGCGCCTCCGCTCTCGCCGCCCGATGTAGCGGGGCAAACCATGCAAGAGACTGAAGGGTGCCAGCAGACAACCGTGGTCTTCGCACGCGTTGCCTGGCGTAGCCGAGGTCCGAACCAGCGCGGCCGGTCCGCGCTGTCACCGCGATCGTCTCTTGCAGTGCGGTGTCATTAGTTAACGGGTGAACGGATGAAACTGGATTCAGAACTGGCTGAAAAGCCCTACTACAGCACGCGTACCGCTGCAAAGTTGCTCAATGTCTCATTGGGCACGGTACAGAAGATGGTGGAGCGCGGCGAACTCGGGGCCTGGAAGACCAACGGCGGCCACCGCCGCATTCACAAGGAGACGGTGCATCGCCTGCTGGCCACGCGCGTGGGGCAGGAGTTGCCGTCGGTGCACGAACTCGACCTGGTGGTCTTCCACCCGAATCACCAGGAAGCCCAGCGCATCCATGCGCAACTCGCCAAATGGGGCCTGCCCCTCAAAAGCGTGGTCGTGGAGGACGTGGTGGATACCATCATTACTTCGGTCAGCCAGCATCCGCGGGTGGTGCTGTACTACGTGGAGGAACTCAGCGATGCCGAGTCCGCCACCATCGAGAAGCTGCAGAATTTCTTTGCCCGCCAGAATGTCATCTTTGCCGTGATCACCAACCGGCAGGCCTATGATGGCGTGGCCGACGCGCTGCAGCAATGGGGCATCATGGTGTTCCTGAAGACCCCGTCGCTGGAGGAGGTCAAAGGCTTCCTGCGCGCCCAGCTGATGATGACCCGCGGCGCCGCGGGCTGATCCTGCGCGGCACCGCCCCGGCAACACACAGGCTTGTACGCCGCAGTTTCATGACCGAACGACTGCGGCGTTTTTGCGTGTGCGCGCTCAGGCGAGCGCGGCCAGCGGTTCCCGTTCGGTCTGCTGCACCGCCGCATCCATCATCCAGCCATAGAGATTGCGCGGATCCGGCGGCGTCGCCACCAATTCCACGTGGCTGCCGCGGTGGTGCGCATGGGCCGCGGCGTAGAGCCAGCGCAGCGCCGAGTAGTCCTCCAGCGCGAACCCCACCGAGTCGAACACGGTCACCTGCCCCGCTTCGGTGCGCCCGGGCGCGCGGCCCGACAGGATTTCCCACAGCTCGGTCACCGGCGTATCCGGCGGCAATTGCTGGATCTCGCCTTCGATGCGCGTCTGCGGCGCGTACTCCACCACGATGCGCGCCTGGCGCAGGATGTCCGGGTGCAGTTCGGTCTTGCCCGGGCAATCGCCGCCCACCGCGTTGATATGCACGCCGGCGTGGACCTGGTCAGGGGTCAGGATGGTGGCGCGCGTCTTGTCCGCGGTCACGGTGCTGATGATATCGGCGCCCTGCACCGCGGCATGCACGGACTCCACGGGCACCACCTTCAACCCGTGCACGCCGGCCAGGTTGCGTGCCAGCCTTGCCGTCGCGGCAGGGTCGATGTCGTAGGCGCGAATCTCGCGGATGCCCAGCATGGCATGGAAAGCCAGTGCCTGGAACTCCGCCTGCGCGCCATTACCGATCAGCGCCAGCGTGGCGGCACCGGGACGCGCCAGCGCCTGCGCGGCGAGCGCCGACGTGGCGGCGGTGCGCAGCGCGGTGGCCAGCGTCATGTCGCACAGCAGCAAGGGAAAGCCGCTTGCCACCTCAGCCAGCACGCCGAAGGCCATCACCGTGGGCATGGCGTTCTGCGCGTTGCGCGGATGGCCATTGACGTACTTGAACGCGTACTGCACGCCGTCGCTCACCGGCATCAGCTCGATCACGCCGTCGACCGAATGCGAGGCCAGGCGCGTGGATTTATCGAACGCCTCCCAGCGCGCGAAATCGTGGCGGATATGGTGCGCCATCTGTGCAATGGCGTTGGCGACGCCCGTCTCGCGCACCAGCGCCGCGACATCGGCGGCATCCAGAAAGCGGGTCATGGCGATTTCCTTCATGGCGTTCTCCTCCTGCCTGGTTCGGCTCTTTCCGTTGCGCCGGGCCTCATGCGGCCACCGCGGCCTGCTCGGCGCCGTCGGCCGCGCCGCTCGCCCGGGCAGGCGCGCTGGTGCGGTCCAGGCGCAGCGTCATGCAGTAGGCGCCGCCGCCGGACAGCATGTACGGCGACAAGTCCACCTCGCGCAAGTGGTAGCCACGCTGGCCCAGTGCCGCGCGCAGGTGCGGCGTGGTGCGGGTCATCACCACCTGGTCGTGCAGGTTGACCGCATTAACGCTGAAGTGGCGCAGGTCGTCTTCGCTCGCCTCGATGCGCAGGCTGGCCGGCACGCGCTCGCGCAGCGTGCGTAGCGCGTGCCGGGTAAAGGCCGGCGGGTAGTAGAGGATCTCGCCACCGGACAACGGGCAGAAGCACACGTCGAGGTGATAGCTCTGCTCGGTGGCCAGTTCCAGCGCCACCACTTCGCGTCCGAACCGGCTGGCCATCGCATCGGCCGCCGCGCGCGACGAGCGCGGGCCGAAGCCGGCCCAGAAGTGGCCGCGCACCGCGTCCCAGATGCAGTCGCCGGCGCCTTCCTGGTAGCAGCCTTCCGGCAGCAGGCTGACGGAGTCGATCAGGCCGCGCTCGCGCAGGCCTTCGAAGATGTGCGCGAAAGGCGCTTCCTCGCCGGCACGCTGCGGGTAGCGGAAGCGCGCCAGCACGGCGTGGCCGTCCAGCACCACGGCGGCATTGGCGGGAAACACCATGTCGGGCAGGCCGGGCGCGCCGGGCGCGGTCTCCACCGCGAAGCCAGCCGCCTGCAGGGCCGCATGCAGGGACGCGAAGGAACGCACTGCGTCGCGGTGCATGCCTTGCGGGTCGCGCGCCCAGAGGCCGGGGTCCATCCACGGGTTGATGCTGTAGGACACGTCGTAGTGGGTGGGCTCGACAAGCAGGATGGTGGGCTGGTTGGTCACGCTGGCTCCTTTGGGATGGTTGGTAGCGGGGTCAGTGAATGACTGCATTCTGGTGCAGTGCGGCGCTAACCAAAAGCCAGCAGACTGCGCAATTTGCTTGCGGTTCATGACGAAATGCCAGCTAAAATCAGCGAATCGCCAACTGCAAGGCGCGCGTCACAAAAGCGCCCCACAGGAACCGCCATGGACGACATCGACCGCCAGTTGCTCGCCCTTTTGCGTGACAACGCCCGCACGCCCGCCACCGCGCTCGCCAAGGCGCTGCGCGTCTCGCGCGCCACGGTGCAGAACCGCATCGACAAGCTGGAAAAGGAAGGACTGATCGTTGGCTATACGGTGCGGCTCAAGCCGGAAGCCGAGGCGCACCGCATCCGCGCCTGGATGACCATCGCGGTAGAGGGCAATAAAGCCAGGGCGGTGCTTCAGGCGCTGCGCGGCGAACCGAACGTGCAGGCCATGCACACCACCAACGGGCGCTGGGACATCATTGCCGAGCTGCGCGCGGACTCGCTGGAGGCCTTTGACCGCACGCTGGACCGCATCCGCCTGATCGACGGCATCGCCGCGACGGAGACCAGCATCCTGCTGTCCAGCTACAAGCTGTGAAGGCGGCCTTCAGGCTGCCGCGGCGCCGCGCAGGCGCTCGCGCCGGGTTTCCTCATGCAGCACCTGCCCGCTGGGGCGCAGCAGGTCGCGCAGCGAGACCACGCCGACCAGCCGCATGGAATCCAGGTCCGCCACCACCGGCAGCCGGCTGACGCCGAGTTCGGCCATGCGCCCGGCCGCGATGCGCGCGGTCTGCGCCGGCAGCAGCACCTGGTGCGGCTGCAACGGCGCCATCAGCGCGCGGCCGGTCTGCATGGCGCTCTCGCGCCCGCGCAGGGCGTTGCGCTCCAGCATGCCGACGACACGCCCGCCGCACACCACGGGATAGCCGCGATGCGGCGCGTGCTCGCCGAAGTACTGCCGCCACAGCGCGCTGACCGGCAGTTCGCCGTCGACGCTCAGCACGGCGGTGGTCATCAGGTCGGCAACGTGCTGGCGCTCCAGTGGATCGACGCCATATTCGCGGTAGATATGCAGCCCGCGGCGCGCGATCTTCTCCGTCATGATCGAGCGCTTCATGGTCAGCACGGTAAAGCCATGCGCCACCGCCACGGTCAGCAACAGTGGCAGCAAGGCATTGCTGTCGTGGGTCAGGCCAAAGGCAAAGACGATGGCGGTCAGCGGCGCGCCCAGCACGCAGCCCAGCACGCCCGCCATGCACACCAGCGCCCATAGCTCGGGCGAGCCGCCGGGCAGCAGCGGCGCCAGCGCCACGCCGAGCCCCGCGCCCAGCATCAGCAGCGGCGCCAGCACACCGCCCGAGGTGCCGGAACCCAGCGCGGCGACCCAGATGATCGCCTTGACCGTCAGCAACGCCACCACCACGCCGATCGCCATCCGGTTATGCAGCAGGTCGCCAATCACGTCATAGCCTACGCCCAGCGCGCGCGGCTCGAAAAAGCCGCCGATGCCGACTACCAGCCCGCCGATCGCCGGCCACCACATCCAGTGCAGCCTGAGCTTCGAGAACTGGTCCTCGGTGCGATACAGCGCCAGCGTCAGCACGGCGCCCAGTACGCCGCAAAGCAGTCCCGCGATCAGGCACGAGCCCAGCGCCACGGTGGTGGCCGGTTCGGTCTGCAGCGCAAACAGGGGGCCGGGCTCGAATACCCATGGCCGCAGGAAACCCGCCACGGCACAGGCCAGCGCCACCGGTAGCAGGCTGCGCGGACGCAGTTCGAACAACAGCAGTTCGACCGCCAGCAGCACCGCCGCCACCGGCGTGCCGAAGATCGCCGTCATGCCGGCGCAGGCGCCGGCCACCAGCAGCGTCTTGCGCTCGGCCGCGGTGAGATGGAGATACTGCGCCAGCAGCGAGGCGATCGAGCCGCCGGTCATGATGATGGGCCCCTCGGCGCCGAACGGCCCGCCGCTGCCGATCACGATGCCCGAGGACAGCGGCTTGAGCACGGCCACCCGTGGCGACATCTTGCTCTTGCCGAACAGCACGGCCTCGATGGCCTCCGGGATGCCGTGGCCGCGGATCTTGTCACTGCCGTAGCGCGCCATCAGCCCGACCAGCAAGCCGCCGATCACCGGCACCGCGATCACCCACGGGCCCAGCGCATGCTGCGCTGGCGAGCGGTCCGCCAGCGACAGCGTCTGGTAGAAGAAGAGATTGGTGAAGAACCGGATCAGGTTCAGCAGCAGCACCGCTGCCGCCGTGCTGATGGCCCCGATGACGGGCGCCAGCGCTGCCAGCAGGAGCAGCCGGCGATTGACCGAATAGTCGCTTTTTTCAAAGTGCATGGTGAGACTCTTGCAAAAGGCGGGAGCCCTGCCCGGATTGGCGGTGGACGTTTTTCCACGGGAAACGCAATGTATCACGTCATGATATATTTGCGCGCTGGATTACTGGATGCAATTGCAAGGCGAGAAAGAGATGCCTTTGTACTCTTTTGTTAACTTTTGTACTTTTTTGTACCCCTTTCTCCTCTTTTCGCCTCTTTCCCCTTATCCGATGTTCGCCGCCACGCAATCCCAAGCCTAGAACCGATGCCGCCATCCCACGCCCCTTCCGTAGCCGACTTCCCGTCAGCGCGCGCACGCGCGTGGCTGCGCACATTTGTTCCCACGCCGATCGCCGCAGGCAAGCGCGAGCGCTTCAAGAGCTGTCTCGGCGCCCTGCTTGGCCTGCTGATAACGGAATGGATCAGCCATCACCTGCTGGGTGGCTTCAACCCCTGGTTCGTCGCACCGATGGGCGCCTCGGCGGTGCTCTTGTTCGCCGTGCCGGCGAGCCCGCTGGCGCAGCCGTGGTCCATCATCGGCGGCAACCTGGTGGCGGCGCTGATCGGCGTTGCCTGCGCGCGCTGGATTCCCGCGCCGGGCCTGGCCGCTGCCGTGGCGGTAGCACTGGCCATCGTCGTCATGTTCCAGTTGCATTGCGTGCACCCGCCCAGCGGGGCGGTGGCCATCACCGCCGTGCTCGGCGGGCCCGCGGTGACCCAGCTTGGCTTTGGCTTCGTGGTGGTGCCGGTGGCGGTCAACTCGATGTTGCTGCTGCTGGTAGCGCTGCTGTTCAACAACCTGATGCGGCGGCGTTATCCGCACCGGCCGGTCGAGCATGCCAACCCGCACCGCACCGCCGATCCGCTGCCGAGCGAGCGCGTGGGTTTCAACCGGACCGACCTCGACGAGGTACTGAAGGCGCGCGGCGAATTCCTCGACATCGAAGAAGACGACCTGGAAGACATACTGGTGGCCGCGCAAATGCGGGCCCATCGCCGGCGCTTCGGCGACGTGCGCTGCGCGGACATCATGTCGCGCGATATGGTGACGGTGCAGCCGGGACAGCGCGGCAGCGAAGCGCGGGCCTTGCTGTTCAGGCATGGGATCCAGGCCTTGCCAGTGGTGGACGGTCAGCGGCGGCTGCTCGGCATGCTCGGCATGGCGGACCTGCTGGCGATGCGCCCGGGCGCGGCTGACCCGTTGCGCACGGGGACTGCTGCCGATCTGATGCATACCGGCATGGCGACGTGCCGGCCGGAGCAGCCCATGGTGGAACTGGCGCGGGCGTTCTCGAATGGAGGACTGCATCAAGTACCGGTTGTGGATGCGCAGCATCGGCTACTGGGCATCGTCACGCAATCGGACCTGATCGCGGCCCTGCTCGAACAAGGTCCGCCGGCGCCGGCAGAGCCAGCGCCGCAGCCGGCAAACTGAACCGGGCGGGCCGCGCCCGCCTGCTGCCGCTCCCTGGCGGCTCCGCTCTCCACAATCTGCCGCGGCGGCTGCCGCTTTCCCGCGCTGCTGGAAGATGTCACCGAGATATGGCATCGTGAAGCGTTCGGGGAGGGCCTGCGGGCGCGGCAGGACGGCTGGCGCGGTGCAATGCAACATTGACCCGCTCCTCCCGGCTGCCCGCCTCCGGCACCCCCCGCGTTTTCCTATATATTGTCGGCGTTCACGTCACACCGGCGGTCCAGGAGATGCATTCGATGAATTCCGGCCAACTGATTGAAAAACTCGCCGCGATCTTTGCGCTGATCGTGCTGATCGGCGGCTCGCTGCTGGTGCTCGCGCCCTTCACCACGGCGCTGCTGTGGGGCGCTATCCTCGCCTTCAGCTCGTGGTATCCCTATTCCGTGCTGTCGCGCTGGATGGGCAACCGGCGCAGCCTGGCCGCCGTGATCTGCGTGCTGCTGGCCGCGGTGATCGTGCTCGGCCCCTTCGTCTATGCCGGTGCCAGCGTTTCCGCGCATATCGACGAACTGTCCGGCCTGGCCGACCGCATCATGGATCATGGCCTGCCGCCGTTGCCGGACTGGATCACCGGCCTGCCCTATGTGGGCAGCTACCTGCAGAATTCCTGGGACAAGCTGATCCACGCCGACTCGGACATGGTGTCCAACCTGCGCAAGCTGATCGCGCCCGTGGGCCATGTGGTGCTGGGCGCCGGCCTGTCGATCGGCGCGGGGCTGGGCCAGCTGGCGCTGTCCATCGTGCTGGCGTTCTTCTTCTATACCGGCGGTGAATTCGCGGTGGCCTGGCTGCGCGCCGGCATGCGCCGCATCGCCGGCGAGCGTGCCGACTACCTGCTGGCGCTGGCCGGCAATACCGTCAAGGGCGTGGTCTACGGCGTGCTCGGCACGGCCTTCGTGCAGGCCGTGCTGGCCGGCATCGGCTTCTGGATCGCCGGCGTGCCCGGTGCCGCCATCCTCGGCTTCGTCACCTTCTTCCTGTCGGTGATCCCGGTGGGACCGCCGCTGGTGTGGATTCCCGCTGCCCTGTGGCTGTATCACACCGGCTCGCTGGGATGGGCCATCTTCATGGTGGTGTGGGGCGTGGGCGTGGTCAGCATGGCCGACAACGTCATCAAGCCCCTGCTGATCAGCAAAGGCACCGATATGCCGCTGATCTGGGTGATGCTGGGGGTGTTCGGCGGCGCGCTGGCGTTCGGCTTTCTCGGCGTCTTTATCGGCCCGACCCTGCTGGCGGTGGCCTATGCGCTGCTGCGCGACTGGACCATCGGCTCGGAGCACCTGGTCGACCCGCCGCCCGCGCTCGCCCAGGGCAAGCCCATCGCCACCGCCGAGGACGTGGCGGATTCCGGCAAGGCATGAGCGAAACCAGCCGTCCCGACGCGCACCAGGCAGAACCCGCCCCGCCGTCCGACCCCGGCCGGCTGGTGGCCTGCGAATACTGCGACGCGGTCTACCAGCGCGCAGCGCTCGACCCGGGCGAGCGCGCGCTGTGCCTGCGCTGCGGCGGCCAGCTCTACCGCGAAAGCGCGCGCGCCTACACCCGGTTGCTGCCGCTGGTGGTGACCGCGCTGATCCTGTTCCTGGTGTCCAACGCCTATCCCATCGTCGAGATGGATCTCAAGGGCGTGCGCACCCAGACCACGCTGTGGGGCGCGGTGCTGGCGCTCAACGCGGACCATATGACACTGGTGGCGATGCTGGTGTTTGCCACCACCATCCTGTTTCCCCTGTCCGAGATGCTGATGATGCTTTACCTGCTGGTGCCGATGGCCCGGCGCCGCATGCCGCCGGGCTTCGAACGCATCGTGCGCGGTATCCGGCAAACCCGGCCGTGGGGCATGATCGAAGTCTTCATGATCGGCGTGCTGGTGACGCTGATGAAGCTATCGACCATGGCCCAGGTGCTGCCAGGCGTCGCGCTGTGGTCGTTCGCCGCGCTGGTGATCGTGCTGGCCGCGATGCTGTCGTTCAACCCGCGCGACCTCTGGCAATACCTCGAGCAGGAGCCGCGGCGATGAGCGTTCCGCCGAATGGCAAGAGCGCCGGCAAGGCGGACTCCCGGCTGGCCCGTTCGCGCCGGCTCGCCGCCAACGTGGTGGCGGAACTGACCGACGACGAAAGCAAGCCGCTGCCGCAGGTGCCCACGGCCACCTCGATGGGCCTGGTGTCGTGCCACGCCTGCGATACGCTCAGCCCGCGCGCGCTGGAAGGCGAGCCCTGCCCGCGCTGCGGCGCCACCCTGCATCATCGCAAGCCGTACAGCCTGGCCCGCACCTGGGCCTTCCTGCTGGCGGCCTACATCCTGTATCTCCCCGCCAATCTGCTGCCGGTGATGGTGACGCAGTCCCTCCTCGGCACGCAGCACGACACCATCCTGTCCGGCGTGATCTACCTGTGGCTGTCCGGCTCCAACCTGCTGGCCATCGTGGTTCTGATCGCCAGCATCGTGGTGCCGCTGCTGAAGATGATGATCCTCACCCTGCTGCTGCTCTCGGTGCACTTCCGCTCAAGCTGGCGGATCCGCCAGCAGACCAGGCTGTACGGGCTGGTGGAGGTGATCGGCCGCTGGTCGATGCTCGATATTTTCGTGGTGGCGCTGCTGGCTTCGCTGGTGCGGGCCGGGGCGCTCGCCACCATCATCCCCGGCGCCGGCGCCGTTGCCTTCGGTTCCGTGGTGGTGCTCACCATGATGGCCTCGCTAAGTTTCGATCCTCGCCTGCTGTGGGATTCGCTGGATGCAAAAGATGCCCGACACTGATCAGTCCCCTCCTTCTTCCGTGCCGCCCGCGCCCGAACGCCGCCGGCGCGCGCGCTGGCTGCCTTCGCTGGTCTGGCTGATCCCGATCGTGGCGGCGGTGGTCGGCCTGTCGCTGCTCTTCCGTACGCTCTCCGAGCGCGGCCCGGAGATCGCGGTCACGTTCCACACCGCCGAGGGACTGGTCCCGGGCAAGACTTCCGTGCGCTACAAGGACGTGGACATCGGTCTGGTGAAATCGGTGCGGCTGGCGCCAGACCGCTCGCACGTGGTAGCCAGGATCGACCTGACCCAGGATGCGGAGAGCTTCTCCGCCAAGGACACGCGCTTCTGGGTGGTACGCCCGCGCTTTGCCACCAGCGGCATCTCCGGGCTGGAGACGCTGCTGTCCGGCGCCTATATCGGCGTTGACGCCGGCAAGTCGGAAGAGCGCGTGCACGTATTCACCGGGCTGGAAGTGCCGCCCGTGGTCACCACCGATTCCTCCGGCAAGCAGTTCGTGCTGCGCGCCGCCGACCTCGGCTCGCTCGATATCGGCTCGCCGGTCTACTACCGCCGCGTGCAGGTGGGCCAGGTGGTGGCCTACCAGCTCGAACCAAACGGACGCGATCTCTCGCTGCGCGTCTTCGTCAACAAGCCTTACGACAAGCTCGTCACCGCCGACTCCCGCTTCTGGCACGCCAGCGGCGTGGACATCAAGCTCGATGCCGGCGGCCTCAAGATCAACACGCAATCGCTGGTCACCGTGATGCTGGGTGGCGTGGCCTTCCAGGCACCGGACGATTCCAAGGCGACGGAAGCCGCCAACGAGAACACCCAGTTCCTGCTGGCCAGCGACCAGACCGAAGCCATGAAGGAGCCCGAGGAACTCGCGCCCTCGCTCGCCGTGCTCAACTTCGATCAGTCGGTGCGCGGCCTGTCGCCCGGCGCGCCGGTTGACTTCCGCGGGGTGGTGGTGGGCCAGGTGCGCTCGATCGGTATCGAATACCAGCGTGAGAAAAAGACTTTCCGCCTGCCGGTGGTGGTGGAACTGTATCCCACGCGCATGGGCTTCCGCCCGCAAGACGTGGAGGACGTGAATCGGGCCAAGAATATTGTCCAGACCCTGATCAAGCGCGGCATGCGCGCGCAGTTGCGCACCGGCAACCTGCTGACGGGCCAGCTCTACGTGGCGCTCGACTTCTTCCCCAAGGCGCCGCCGGCCAGCGTCAACCTGGACGGCGCGCTTCCTGAACTGGCCACCACGCCGGGGACCTTCGACGAGCTGCAGGCCAAGCTTGGCGACATCGTCAACAAGATCGGCAAGGTACCGTTCGACCAGATCGGCCAGGACATGCGCACGTCGATGGCAACGCTTAACACCATGATGACCAGCGCCGACAAGCTGGTGGCGCAGCTCAATGGCGACGTGGCGCCGCAGGTGCTGGCCGCGCTGCAGGACGCACGCAAGACGCTGAGCAGCGCCAACGGCACGCTCGCCTCGGACGCGCCGCTGCAGCAGGACACGCGCCGCATGATGCAGGAACTGACGCGCACCGCGGTGTCGCTGCGCACGCTCACCGATTACCTCGAACGCCATCCCGAAGCGCTGGTGCGCGGCAAGCCGGAGAAATGATGATGACCCGCCCGAACCTGATGCGGCCGCGGTTGCTGCCCCTGATGCAGCCTCTGTTGCAGCCCCTGTTGCTGCCGCTCTCGCTGGCGGCCGCGCTGCTGGCCGGCTGCGCCTCGCCCGATCCGCGCTACTACACGCTGGCCCAGGGCCTCGACGCCACCGCTGCCAGCGCCGGGCAGGCCGCCACGCCGGCGCGTGCGGCCCAGGCGCAACCCGTGTGGATCGAGGTCGCGCCGGTGCGCGTGCCCGAGCGCCTGAACCGGCCGCAACTGGTCGTGCGCGACGGCAAGGACGGCGGCGAACTCAAGCTGCTGGACCTGTCGCGCTGGTCCGCGCCCCTGCCCGACGAATTGCGCGACGCGCTGTCGCAGCAACTGCAAGCCAGGCTGGGCGCGGTCGATACGTACCAGCAAGGCCTGTCGGAAGTCGGGCCCGTGTACCGCATCACCACCGAAGTGATCCGGCTGGATGCCGAGGTCGGCCAGCGCGCCGGGGCCGTGATCAACTGGACCGTGCGCCGCCTGCCCGACGGCGAGGTCAGCGCCGGCCGCACGCAGGCCGAGCTGCCCGCACCGGGCGCGGTCGACGGCGTGGTGGCGGCTTACCGCCAGATCGTGGCCAGCACGGCGGCGGACATCGCCGCCGGGCTGGAGTCGCTGCGCCGCTGAGCGGATGGCGTGCCAGGCGCCGGATCGCCGTACCGCCCTCGCCCTCGCCCTCGCCCTTGCGCGCCTTCAATCATCGGCCGGCGCACCGTTCCCCCGGCAACTACGCCGCCGCTCCGCCTCCGCCATCGCTGCCAGGCAAGCCTCGGCATTGCCTGCCACCAGCTTCACCGAACAGGCCAGCATCAGGTTTTTGCCCAGGCCGAAATCCTCCACCACGAAACCGCGTGCGTCGAGCCGCTCGCCCTTCTCGCCGGTCGCCACCGCGACGCGGTCCAGCAAGGTGCCGGCATCGCTGCTGTAGCCCCACACCGGCTTTTGCAACGCAATGGCGAACCCCACCTCGAACGCGGTACCCGAATCCGGCTCGCCCGGCCCGCGAAAATCGTCGAGGTTGGCCATGACCAGATCGGCGCGGCGCAGCAGGTTGACATTGGCAGCGTAGATCCAGCGGGCGGTATCGGGGCCCGACAGGCCGGCCGGGGCGGATTTATCCAGGGGATAGAGGCCATGGAATCCGTACCGGGTACAAAGCGCCTTCAGCGCCTCGCCATAGGCGACGGCATCTTTGCGGAATACGTCGAAACCGGCAAGGTAGAGGGTTTTCATTTTCTGGCGGCGTGGGTTGCAAACGGCGGAGCGTTGAGGATAGCCTATCCGTCTGACATCAAGATGATGGCATCGCGTCGCGCTCAGGCGCGCTACCGACAGATCAGCGATCCGGCGTGCCGCGGACGTTATGATTGCGCCAGCAACGAGCAGCGGCCGGCAACACCAGCGCCGCCCCATGTGCTCCGCGCCCTCCCCGGACCCTGCACTTTTTCCTTCACCCCGTATCCATGCCCCAAGTCTCCCTCATCCAGATCGGCCCCCTCGCGCCGCAGATCAATTCCCGCCTGCGGGAGCAATACCAGGCCGTCACGCTGTGGGAACAGCCTGACCCGCTGGCGTGGCTGCGCGAGCATGGGCAGCAGGCGCGCGTGGTGGTGACGTCCGCCCGCCACGGCATCACTGCCGAAGCCATCGCCGCGATGCCTGGGCTCGAAGCCATCGTCAGCTTCGGCGTGGGCTACGATTCGATCGCGCTGGATGCGGCCCGCGCGCGCAGCATCCAGGTGAGCAACACGCCTGACGTGCTCAACGACTGCGTGGCCGACCTCGCCTTCGGCCTGCTGCTCGACGCCGCGCGCGGCATCGCCCACGGCGACCGCTTCGTACGCGCCGGCAAGTGGGGCAAGGAGAATTTCCCGCTGACCTCGCGCGTGTCCGGCAAGAAGCTGGGCATCCTGGGCCTTGGCCGCATCGGTGAAAAAGTGGCGCAGCGTGCCGCCGGCTTCGGTATGGACATTGCGTACCACAACCGCCGCCCGCGCGAGGGCGCGCCGTGGCGCTATGAGGCGAACCTGAAGGCGCTGGCCGGATGGGCCGATTTCCTCGCCGTCACCTGCGTCGGTGGCCCGCAGACCGAAGGTCTGGTGTCGGCGGGCATCATCGAGGCCTTGGGGTCCAAGGGCATCCTGGTCAACGTCTCGCGTGGCAGCGTGGTGGATGAAGGCGCGCTGGTGGCGGCACTGCGCCATGGCCGCCTGGGCGGCGCCGGGCTCGATGTGTTCCACAACGAGCCGCGGGTACCGGAGGCGCTGTTCGCACTGGACAATGTCGTGCTGGCACCGCACATGGCCAGCGGCACGCTCGAAACCCGCGCGGCGATGGCTGGGCTGGTATTCGAGAATCTCGATGCCTTCCTCGGCACCGGCAAGGTGATCACTCCGGTACTCTGACGAAGCGATCCGGCTGCGCTCGGCGCGCATTCCGCGGCCTGGCGCGCCCTATACTGAATCAGGCGCCTGCCGCCCCGGCGGCGCCACCCTCACGCGTCAGGAGGCCAGCATGGGACGCAAATATATCGATTGCCGTGAGTTTCCGAGTGAGTCGAAGTGCACAGTGGCAATGAGCGCCGATACCGAGGAAGAACTGCTCGAAGCCGCGGCCCAGCATGCGGTGCAGGTGCACAAGCATGAGGATGGACCTGAGTTGCGGCAGATGCTGAAGAGCGCATTCAAGGATGGGGCGCCGCCAGCTTGAGCGCCGGACAGCGCGCTCGAACAAGTCCGGCGGACAATCCTGAACAATGCCGGCAGCCGCCGGCATTGTGCTTCTTTTTGCCCATGACGTGACATTTACCCGCCGGCGGCAGGGCAAGGCTTTACGCAATCGCGCGTGCGCCAGCCGTTCAGGGCTTCAGCGCATGCGCAATCTCCGCCAGAAACGCCCGAAAACTCCCCTCTTCGCGCCATCCCGCACCAACCCCGACTCCCCATACCGGTAAGCCATCGCCAGCGCCTGGATCGACTCCGGATGTTCGCGCTCGGCCGCGGCTTCATACCCACCCTCCCCGGCGGCCGTGGCCGCCACGATGCAGAAACCACCACGGCGACCAGCTGTGATGCCAGTCTTTGCCAAAAGTGCCATTGACGCCGCGTTATATACCGTCATATATTGCGCTTTTGGCAGGCGGTCCTTGCTTGCCTGGCCTGTTATCCAACCCTCCCCCCGTCATGCCCATGGCAATGTCCACGACTCCGCCCCCTGCCCAGTCCCCCCGCCCGCGCGGCGCCCGACGCACCGCCTCGCTGACGGCCGGCCTGCTGCTGTCCGCCACGCTGGCGCTGTCCGCGCCGGCAGCCTTCGGCGCCGACCTGGTGGTGTCCGCCGCGGCCAGCCTGACCAATGCCTTCAAGTCGCTCGCCGCATCCTATGAACGCGCCCATTCGCAGACCAAGGTGGTGCTCAATTTCGGCGCTTCCGACGTGTTGATGCAGCAGATCGTCAACGGCGCGCCGGCCGATATATTTGCCTCCGCCGACCAGGACGCCATGAACAAGGCCGTGACCGAGCGCGTGGTGCAACCCGCCTCCCGCCGCGATTTCGCCGCCAACCAGCTGGCGCTGATCGTGCCGGCCGACAGCAAGATGGAAATCGGCAAGCTGCAGGACCTGGTCCGCCCCGAGTTCAAGCGGGTGGCCTTCGGCAACCCGGCCTCGGTGCCGGTAGGCCGCTATACCAAGGGCGCGCTGGAAGCGGCGGGCGTGTGGGATGCGGTATCGGCCAAGGGCGTCATGGCGCAGAACGTGCGCCAGAGCCTGGACTACGTGGCACGCGGGGAGGTGGATGCCGGCTTCGTGTTCGCCACCGATGCCGCGATCATGCCGGAGAAGGTCAAGGTGGCGCTGCGGGTGCCGACGCGCCAGCCGGTGACCTACCCGATCGCCATCACGTCGATGTCGAAGCAGCCCGCGCAAGCCGAGGCGTTCCTCAGCTACGTACTATCGCCGGAAGGCCAGGCCGTGCTGGCCAGGTATGGCTTCCTCAAACCTTGACACCAGACCCGTCGCGCACCGCCGACCCACCTCACCGCCTGCCCGGCCTCCCCGGCAGGCGTCAATCCCGATGACCACCCTCGAAGCTGTCTGGGTACCGCTCTCCCTGTCACTGAAGGTGGCAGGCTGGGCCACCGTGCTCAACGCCGTGCTCGGCGTGGGCGCGGCCTTTGCGCTGTCGCGCTGGCAGTCGGCCGCGCGCGACGTGGTGGACGCCCTGCTGACGCTGCCGCTGGTGTTGCCACCCACCGTGCTTGGCTACTACCTGCTGGTGCTGGTCGGGCGCCGCGGCGTGTTCGGCGAATGGCTCGGCCGGCTCGGCATCGAATTGGTCTTTACCTGGCAAGGCGCGGTGCTGGCCTCCACCATCGTGGCCTTCCCGCTGGTGCTGAAGTCCGCGCGCGCCGCCTTCGAAAGCCTGGACAGCCAGCTTGAAGACGCCGCGCGCGTGCTCGGCACGCCCGAGGCAGGCATCTTCTTTCGCGTGACCTTGCCGCTGGCATCGCGCGGCATCATTGCCGGCGTGCTGCTGGCCTTTGCGCGCGCGCTGGGCGAGTTCGGCGCGACGCTGATGGTGGCGGGCAACCTGCCCGGACGCACGCAGACTTTGTCGGTCGCCATCTACGAGGCGGTGCAGGCCGGCGACGACAACACTGCCAACCTGCTGGTGCTAGTCACCTCCGTCACCTGCGTGGTACTGCTGGTGGTTGCGGGCCGGCTGGTGCCACCCACCCGCAAGACGTTCCGGTAGGCCCGCCATGATCATGCAAGTCACCGTACGCAAGCAGCTCGGTTCAGCGGACCGCCATTTCGCGCTGGATATCGCCTTCGACTCGGCCAGCCGGCGCATCGCCCTGTTCGGGCCCTCCGGCGCCGGCAAGAGCCTGACGCTGCGGGCCATCGCCGGATTGCTGATGCCGGACAGCGGCCGCATCGTGCTCAACGGCCGAACCCTGTTCGACAGCGAGGCGCGCATCGATGTGCGTCCGCAGGAGCGGCGCGTGGCCTATCTGTTCCAGGACTACGCGCTGTTTCCGCATTTGACGGTGGCGCAGAACATCGCCTTCGGGCTGGAGCGCGGCTGGCGCAACCCGCGCCGCGCCGCCAGCCACCCGGAAGCGCAACGCTGGATCGACGCCTTCGGCCTGGGCGCGATCACCGGCAACTACCCCGGTGAAATCTCCGGCGGCCAGAAGCAGCGCGCCGCGCTGGCGCGCGCGCTGGTGGCGCAGCCGGATATCGTGCTGCTGGACGAGCCTTTTTCCGCGCTGGACCCGGCGCTGCGCGTGCGCATGCGGGCCGAGTTGCGGGCGCTGCAGGCCAGCCTGGAGGTGCCGATGCTGGTGATCTCGCACGATCCGGATGACGTGGAGGCGCTTGGCGATCATGTGCTGGAAGTGCGCGAGGGCCGTATCTTCGGTGCTGCGCCGGTCAAGGGGCATCCGCACGTTTATGCACCGGCTTCTGCGCGGGTGGTTTGAATAGGGTGGGGGTTGGTGGGTGGGCGTTTAATGCTTCTGGCTGCTGTCTGCTGGCGCAGACTGGCGTAAGCGGGCGTAGCCCGATTTCTCCAGGCATTGGAAATCCCGTCCTGCCCCCTGATCTCCCCGCCTCAGCCCATGGTGCCGAGAATCACGCTCGACGCCTTGAAGATGGCGAGCGCGCCGCTGCCCTGCGCCAGCCCCAGCGCGCTCACGCTGTCGTTGGTGACGATGGCCACCACGGTGCCGCCGCCGTCGAGTTCGAGCGCCACCTCGGCATTGACGGCGCCCGGCAGCACCCGGCTCACCTTGCCCGGCAGCTGGTTGCGCGCCGACAGCCGCAGCGAGGGGTCGGGCAGCCCGAGCAGGACCGACGAGGCCTTGATCAAGGCGAAGGCTTCAGTGCCGGGGGCGAGGCGCAGCGTCTGCACGCTCTCATGGGTGATGGTGGCGACCACCTGCTGCCCGCCCGCCAGCGCCAGCACGACTTCGTCGTTGACGGCACCGCCGCGGATCGCCGCGACCTTGCCGAACAGTTTGTTGCGCGCGCTCGTCCTGACCATGAAACGCCGCATCAGGTCAAGGTCATCCCGCGCGGCCTCGCCGAGATGGCCCAGCCGGGCGAGGTGTTCGATAAAGAGCCGGTGCTCCTGCTCCAGCGCGCGATAGGTGCGGATCAGGCCGGCGGCGCGCTCGGTGAGCACCGTGCCGCCACCGCCCTTGCCACCGGCGGCGCGCACCACCAGCGGCTCGCCGGCGCTGTTGTTCATCGCGTCGATGGCATCCCAGGCGGCCTTGTAGCTCAGGCCGACCGCCTTGGCCGCGGCCGTGATCGAGCCGTGCTCGCCGATCGCGGCCAGCAGGGCGATACGTTCGCGGCCGCCCCAGTCCTGGGAGCCTGAGCGAAACCAGATCGCGCCGTCGAGTTCGAGCATGCGGGAGGGCGCTACCGTGTAGTAGCGCGGCAAAGTGGCAGAAGCCGCTTATCTTAATGCCAAAGGGTGGCGGCTGGCGGCTGGCGCCTGGCCTGGTGTCAGCCCTGGTGGGCGGGAATGTACCAGCGCATCATGCTGCCGGCGAAATACTGGCGATCGAGCTGGCGCAGCAGGCGCCACGCCGTAAAGGGATCGACATCGAGGTCGACCCAGGCCCAGGGATGATCCGCATCGCCCTCGCGCATCAGTTCCACTGACTTGACCGGCGCGTAGATCGCCAGCTTGTCACGCAGCATCTGTTCGGTCACATCGCGGTGGAGGCCCCGGATGAGTACCTTCATGTCTCGCTCCCGATATGAGGCAACGCGCACACGGCGGGCGGCACAGGCCTCCGTTGTCTAGCTCATTGTAGGCGGCCCGTGGCGGGCCGTATGGAACATCGGCTCCTCCCTGCGTGGCGCCGCCGGGGCAGGTGCGGGGCAGCTGCTGGCACAATACCGCCCATGGAACGTCTCTGGTCGAATTTTCTCAAGCTGGTGCTGCTGCTGATTCTGGGCGTGGCCCTGCTCGGCACCCTCGCCGTACTCGTGGCCCAGCGCCAGCTGCCCACGCTGGATGCGCTTGCCGCCTTCCGCCAGTCTCCCGGCTATGTCCCGTTCGGTGAGATCCCGCCCAAGCTCACCCAGGCGGTGGTGGCCATCGAGGACGAGCGCTTCTACCTGCACGACGGCATCGACTACGTGGGCGTGATCCGTGCCGGGGTCGCCAACCTGTCCGATGACTTGTCGCAGGGCGCCTCCACCATCACCATGCAGGTAGCGCGCAATTTCTTCCTGTCGCGCGAGAAGACCTATACCCGCAAGTTGTACGAGGTGCTGCTGGCCTACCGCATCGAGCACGCCATGAGCAAGGACGAGATCCTGGAGCTTTATCTGAACAAGGTCTATCTTGGCCGGGGGGCGTATGGCTTTGCGGAGGCTGCCGAGACTTATTTCGGCAAGCCGGTGGCAGCGCTGACGCTGGCTGAATGCGCGATGCTGGCCGGGTTGCCCAAGGCGCCTTCTGCCAACAACCCGGTGGTCAATCCGCGGCGCGCCCGGCAGCGGCAGGCTTATATCCTGCTGCGGATGCTGGAGCTGGGGCGCATCGATCGCGGCCAATACGATGCGGCGCTGCTGGAGCCACTCCGGTTGCGTTAGGCGCTTGCGCTGCCGGTCCTGGCAATACTGCAGCGCTGGAAGCGCGAATGATCACTTCATTGCAGCAGGGTCCGATGGCGCGTCACCGCCAGCAGGACGATTTCATCCAGCCCGGCCTCTTCGCCGCCGTCCAGCCGTTCCAGCAACGCACGCCGCATGCGCGGCTCCCAGAAGCGCTTGATATGGATGGCGATATCGGCCACCGCTTCCTCGCGGTCCGGCATGGCCTCGAAGAAGGTGCCGATCTGGTTCGCCATCTTGACGAGATTGTCGGAGTTCATGCCTGTTCCGTCCTGCTGTGCAAACGTTGGGGATGGGAGTAGACCACATGCCGGCCGGCGCGCACAAAACCGGCCAGCGTGACGCCGGCATCCATGGCCAGACGCACCGCGAGCGCGGTCGGCCCGGAGACCGCCGCGAGCATGCCCACGCCTGCGCTGGCGGTCTTCAGCACCATTTCGTAGCTGGCACGGCTGGTCACCAGCACGGCGCCGTGCGAACGGTCCTCACCGCATCGCACCAGCGCGCCGATCAGTTTATCGAGTGCATTGTGACGGCCCACATCTTCACGTACCAGCGTGACCTGGCCGTCGGCGCGCAACCAGGCTGCGGCATGGGTGGACCCGGTATGGCGCAGCAGCTCCTGGCGCGTCTGCAATTGCGCAAACGCCGCGTATAGCGCCTCGCCACTGAAGCTGGCGCTGCTGCTGACCGGCGCTGGCGAACGCATGACTTCCTGCAACGACTCGGTACCGCACAACCCGCAGCCGGTGCGGCCCGCCATGGCGCGGCGCCGCGCCTTCAGCGCCGCGAAGGCCTGCGCGGCGACGCGCAAGCGCACCGCGATGCCTTCGCTGCGGACCTCGGTGTCGATCTCGTAGACGTCGCGCACACTCGCCACCAGTCCTTCGCTCAGGCTGAAGCCGAGCGCGAAGTCTTCGAGATCGGCCGGCGACGCCAGCATCACCGCGTGCGAGATGCCGTTGTATTCGAGCGCCACCGGCACCTCCTCGGCGATCTCGTCGTCCTCCAGCGCCAGTTCGCCCAGGCGGCTGCGGGCTACCTCGAACGTGCTGTGGGTTGGCGGCTCAAGCGCATCGGCCCCGGTCATGGCGAGTTCGCAGACCGTCATGGCGAACCCGCCTCGGCGCCGGCAGCCTGCAGCAATTGCATCTGCTGCTCGTGGAAGTCGCGATACTGCCGCTGCCATTCGGACGGCTGCGCCACCGGCATCACCTGCACCGCGGTGACCTTGTACTCAGGGCAGTTGGTCGCCCAGTCCGAGTTGTCGGTGGTGATCACATTGGCGCCGGACTCGGGAAAGTGGAAAGTGGTGTACACCACGCCCGGCTGCATGCGCTCGCTGACGATGGCGCGCAGCACGGTCTCGCCCGCGCGGCTCTGCACGCCGACCCAGTCGCCGTCCTTGACGCCGCGCTCCTCGGCATCGTGCGGATGGATCTCCAGGCGGTCCTCGTCGTGCCACATCACGTTGTCGGTGCGGCGCGTCTGCGCGCCCACGTTGTACTGCGAAAGAATGCGCCCGGTAGTGAGGATCAGCGGGAACCTGCGATTCACACGCTCCTCCGTAGGCACGTAGCGCGTGATGATGAACTTGCCTTTGCCGCGCACAAAGGCGTCGATATGCATGGTCGGCGTGCCTTCGGGCGCGGCGTCGTTGCATGGCCACTGGATGCTGCCGAGTTCCTCCAGGCGCTGGTAGCTGACACCGCTGAAGGTGGGCGTGAGCCGGGCGATCTCGTCCATGATCTCGGACGGATGCTGGTAGTCCATCGGGTAGCCCAGCGCATTGGACAGCAGCACGGTGGCTTCCCAGTCCGCGTAGCGGGCCTTCGGCGGCATCACCTTGCGCACGCGCGAGATGCGGCGCTCGGCGTTGGTGAAGGTGCCGTCCTTTTCCAGGAAGGACGAGCCCGGCAGGAATACGTGCGCGTACTTGGCGGTCTCGTTGAGGAAGATGTCCTGCACCACGATGCATTCCATGGCCGACAGCGCGGCCGCCACGTGCTGCGTGTTCGGGTCGGACTGCACGATATCCTCGCCCTGGCAGTACAGGCCCATGAAGCTGCCCGACAGCGCGGCCTCGAACATGTTGGGAATGCGCAGGCCCGGCTCCGGGCTGATCTCCACGTTCCAGGCGGACTCGAACAGGCCGCGCGTGGTGGAGTCCGACACGTGGCGGTAGCCCGGCAACTCATGCGGGAACGAGCCGATATCGCAGGAGCCCTGCACATTGTTCTGTCCCCGCAGGGGATTCACGCCCACGCCTTCGCGGCCGATATTGCCGGTGCACATGGCGAGGTTGGCGATGCCCATCACGGTGGTCGAGCCTTGCGCGTGCTCGGTCACGCCCAGGCCATAGTAGATCGCGGCATTGCCGCCGGTGGCGTACAGGCGTGCCGCGCCGCGCAGTTGCTCCGCCGGGATGCCCGTGACCTCGGCCATCGCTTCCGGTGCGTTCTCCGGCAGCATGACGAAGTCGCGCCATTGCTGGAAGGCGCGATCCTCGCAGCGCTCGGCGATAAACGATTCGGCCATCAGGCCTTCGCTGACGATCACGTGGGCCATCGAGGTCACCACGGCGACATTGGTGCCGGGACGCAATTGCAGGTGGAAATCCGCGCGCACGTGCGGCGAATCTACCAGGTCGATGCGGCGCGGATCGATCACGATCAGCTTGGCGCCGGCGCGCAGGCGTTTCTTCATGCGCGAGGCAAACACGGGGTGGCCGTCGGTCGGGTTGGCGCCCATCACCATGATGACGTCGGCCTTCTCGACCGAGCGGAAGGTCTGCGTGCCCGCGGATTCGCCCAGCGTCTGCTTGAGGCCGTAGCCGGTCGGCGAATGGCAAACCCGCGCGCAGGTGTCGACGTTGTTGTTGCCGAAGGCGGCGCGCACCAGCTTTTGCACCAGGTAGCCTTCCTCGTTGGTACAGCGCGAGGACACGATGCCGCCGATGGCATCGCGGCCATGCCTGGCCTGGATGCGCTTGAACTCGGAAGCTGCGTAGCCGATCGCTTCTTCCCACGACACTTCACGCCACGGATCGGTGATCTTCGCGCGGATCATCGGGTTCAGGATGCGGTCCTTGTGGGTCGCATAGCCGAAGGCGAAACGGCCCTTCACGCACGAGTGGCCCTCGTTGGCCTGTCCGTTCTTGTAGGGCACCATGCGCACCACTTCATTGCCCTTCATCTCCGCCTTGAAGGCGCAGCCCACGCCGCAGTAGGCGCAGGTGGTGACCTTGCTGTGCTCGGGCTGGCCCATGCGGATGATGGAGGTCTCGGCGAGCGTGGCGGTGGGGCAAGCCTGCACGCAGGCACCGCACGACACACAGTCGGAGTCCATGAAGCTGTCGCCCTGTCCCGCCGTCACGCGCGAATCGAAGCCGCGGCCGCTGATGGTCAGCGCGAAGGTGCCCTGGGTTTCCTCGCAGGCGCGCACGCAGCGGTTGCACACGATGCACTTGGAGGGATCGTAGGTGAAGTACGGGTTGGACTCGTCCTTGGCCTCGGCGCGGTGGTTGGCGCCGTCATAGCCGTAGCGCACCTCGCGCAGGCCCACCACGCCGGCCATGTCCTGCAGTTCGCAGTTGCCGTTGGTGGGACAGGTCAGGCAGTCCAGCGGGTGATCGGAGATATACAGCTCCATCACGCCGCGGCGCAGGTCGGCCAGCTTGTCGGTCTGCGTCCTGACCTTCATGCCGGCTTCGGCCGGCGTCGTGCACGAGGCCGGGAAACCGCGCCGGCCTTCGATCTCGACCAGGCACAGGCGGCAGGAGCCGAAGGACTTGAGGCTGTCGGTGGCGCACAGCCTGGGCACGTTGACACCCGCCTGCACGGCGGCCCGCATCAGCGAAGTGCCAGCCGGCACGGTTACGTCGACGCCGTCGATCTCAAGGGTGACCTGCTGCAGCGACTCGCTGGCCGGCGTGCCGAAGTCGATTTCGTTTCGTGTATTCAAGGCGGGCTCCCGCTGCGGCCGCGCGGGCCGCGTACTGGTGATTCAGAGGGCGCAGTGGCAGCGCCGGTTCGATATGGCGTGGCGCTACGCGGCTTTGGCGGGCACTGCCACGCCGAAGTCTTCCGGGAATTCGTCGAGCGCCGAGAGCACCGGGTAAGGCGTCATGCCGCCCATGGCGCACAGCGATCCGCCCAGCATGGTGTCGCACAGGTCGCGCACCAGCTTCACGTGCTTCACCGGCTGGTCGCCCGCGATGATCTTGTCGATCACCTCGACACCGCGCGTGGAGCCGATCCGGCACGGCGTGCACTTGCCGCAGGATTCGATGGCGCAGAACGCCATCGCGTAGCGCGCCTGCCTGGCCATGTCGACGGTGTCGTCGAACACCACGATGCCGCCGTGGCCCAGCACCGCGCCAAAGGCGGCGAACGCTTCATAGTCCATCGGCGTATCCAGCCGCGAGACCGGCAGGTAGGCGCCCAGCGGACCACCCACCTGTACCGCGCGGATCGCCCGACCGCTGCGCGTGCCCTGCCCGTAGTCCTCCAGCAGTTCGCGCAGCGTCACGCCGAAGGCTTTCTCGACCAGCCCGCCCTGCCGCACATTGCCGGCGATCTGGAACGGCAGCGTGCCGCGCGAGCGGCCCATGCCGTAGTCGCGATAGAACTGCGCGCCGCGGGCGAGGATCAGCGGCACGGTGGCCAGCGAGATCACGTTGTTGATGATGGTGGGCTGGCCGAACAGGCCTTCGATGGCCGGCAGCGGCGGCTTGGCGCGTACTACGCCGCGCTTGCCTTCGATGCTCTCCAGCAGCGCGGTTTCCTCGCCGCACACATAGGCGCCGGCGCCCTTGCGCACTTCCAGGTGGAAACGCCGGCCGCTGCCGCGGATATCGTCGCCCAGCCAGCCGGCCGCATGGGCAATGCCGATGGCGGCCTCCAGCACGGCAATGGCGTGCGGGTATTCCGAGCGCACGTAGATATAGCCGCGCTCGGCTGCCACCGCGAGGCCGGCGATGGTCATGCCTTCGATCAGCATGAACGGATCGCCCTCCATCACCATGCGGTCGGAGAAGGTGCCCGAGTCGCCCTCGTCGGCGTTGCAGACCACGTATTTGGTGGGCGACTGCGCGTTCAGCACCGTCTGCCACTTGATGCCGGTCGGAAACGCCGCGCCGCCGCGCCCGCGCAGGCCGGAATCGGTCACCTCGCGCACGATCCGCGCGCCGTCCAGCGCCAGCGCGCGGGTCAGGCCGGCGTAGCCTTCGTGCGCAATGTAGTCAGCGAGCGAGAGCGGATCGGTAATGCCCATGCGGGCAAAGGTCAGGCGCTCCTGCCCCTTGAGAAAAGGGATATCCGCGGTGGGGCCGAGCGCCAGCGCGTGCGCGCCGCCTGCCAGGAAGTCGGCGTCGAACAGCCCCGGCACGTCCTCCGGCGTAACCGGGCCATAGGCCACGCGTCCCGCGGCGGTCCGCACCTCGACCAGCGGCTCCAGCCAGAACATGCCGCGCGAGCCGTTGCGCACCAGCTCCACGGCTGCGCCGCGCGCCGCGGCTTCGCGCGCGATGGCGCCCGCCACGTCGTCGGCGCCCATGCAAAGCGCGCTGGAATCACGGGGAACGAATACGGTGGTCATGCTCATGCCTGCTCCTGCGCTGCCTGGTCCTGGGACGCATCCGCGCAAGCCTTGATCAAGGCATCGAAGCGCTGCGGCGTGACGCGGCCAGCCAGTTGCCCGTCGATCATCATGGCCGGGCCGCAGGCGCACTGGCCGAGGCAATACACCGGCTCCAGCGTGAATTGGCCATCGGCGGTGGTTTCGTGAAAACCGCAGCCCAGCACGCGCTCGGCGTGGGCAGCAAGCGCCTCGCTGCCGACCGACTGGCACGCCTCGGCACGGCAGACCTGGACCACGTGCCGGCCCGGCTTGCTGTCGCGAAAGTGATGGTAGAACGTGAGCACGCCATGCACTTCGGCGCGCGACAGGTTGAGCGCGCGGGCGATCTCCGGCAACGCATCGGCGGGCACGTAGCCCACCACGTCCTGGATCTCGTGGAAGATCGGCAGCAAGGCGCCCGGCATGTCGCGGCGGGTGGCTACGATGCGCGTGATCCGCTCGCGCCGGACTTCAGCAGTGGGTAAGGACATCGGGTCTCCTGGTGACGCAGCACTGGCCGGCACTAACCGTGGAACGAAAGCCCGGGGCCGGGGGCAGACGGTGCGGCGCATTGGCTTGCGCGTCTTGCCAGGAATCGCTGCGGGGCGCGGCAAACCGTCTTCCGGCGGCCGCTTTATATGCTATTTTTTTCATATATCTGAAGCACTGAACTGGCAGCTGCCGTCTCGCCTTGCTGCTTTGGTTGGCTTTTTCCGGCTTTTCTGCCTCCTAGAGCGGACTATAGGCAGTTGGCCGAATTCGAGCAATATGCTATTTTTCTCATATGATTCGCATCTCGATCCTGCCCCATCTGCAAATTCGCGACGACCAGCGGGGCGCCGGTCCGGCGCTTGACGTGTCGCGCCTCGTAACCCTGCTGGGCCTGATAGAAAGCACCGGCAGCATCAGCCAGTCGGCACAGGCAAGCGGCCTGTCCTACCGCTACGCCTGGGGCATCCTGCGCGATGCGGAAACCCTGTTCGGCGGCGCGCTGATTGCCAAGACCCGGGGCCGCGGCACGGCGCTCTCGCCGCTGGCCCAGCAACTGGTGTGGGCCAGCAAGCGCATTGCCGCGCGGCTGTCGCCCACGCTGGAAAGCCTGGCATCGGAACTGGAAATAGAACTGAAGAAGCTGGTCGACCAGTCAGGGCCCACGCCGCGCCTGCACGCCAGCCATGGCTTCGCGGTTGCGGCACTGCATGATTACCTGGACGCGCACCAGGTGCGCCACGACCTGAAGTATTGCGGCAGCCTTGAGGCGGTTGCGGCACTTGCACAGGGGGCCTGCGATATTGCCGGCTTTCATGTGCCGATCGGCGAGTTCGAGCAAAGGACTATGGATCGCTTTGCCACGTGGATCCGCCCCGAGACGCATCTGCTGATCCATCTGGCGGTGCGCTCGCAAGGCATCTTCGTGCGCCCCGGCAATCCGCTGCGGGTCACCACGCTGCAGGACCTGTGCCGCGCCGATGTGCGCTTCGTCAACCGGCAGCCTGGTTCCGGCACGCGCCTGCTGCTGGACCTGATCCTGGAGGCGCGCGGCATCGACAGCAGCCGCATCGAGGGCTACAGCAACGGCGAGTTCACCCACGCCGCGGTGGCCGCCTATATCGGCAGTGGCATGGCGGATGCGGGGTTCGGCGTGGAGACGGCGGCGCGCCACTTCGGGCTGGATTTCGTGCCGATGCTCAAGGAGCGGTATTTCTTCGCGATCGAGCGCGACCGCCTGCAGAGCCCGGCGCTTGCCGGCGCCGTGGCGGCGCTCAGAAGCGGCAGCTTCCGGCAGGTGGTGGATGCCCTGCCCGGCTACGATGGCAGCCTGACCGGAACGATACTGACGCTGGACGAGGCCTTTCCGGAGGGCGCCGGCGGGCGGGCGGAGTAAGGGCGAAGCCGCCCTGCATCAAGATCAGTAGATCTCCGGCACGATCATGCTGTCCGGCACCGGCTGGCGCGCATAGTCGTCGTGGCGTTCGCGCTGCGGCAACACCACGGGTGGCTGCACGCGCTCCTCGTAAGGCATCTGCTGCAGCAGGTGATGGATGCAGTTGAGGCGCGCCTTCTTCTTGTCGACCGCCTGCACCACCCACCACGGCGCTTCGTCGATGTGCGTGCGCTCCAGCATGATCTCCTTGGCGCGGGTGTAGTCCTCCCAGCGCCGGCGCGATTCGAGATCCATCGGGCTGAGCTTCCACTGCTTGAGCGGATCGTGGATGCGGCTCAGGAAGCGCAGGTGCTGCTCCTCGTCCGAGATCGAGAACCAGTACTTGATGACCTGGATGCCGGAGCGCACCAGCATGCGCTCGAACTCCGGCACGGAGCGGAAGAACTCTTCATACTGGTCGTCGGTACAGAAACCCATCACGCGCTCCACCCCGGCGCGGTTGTACCAGCTGCGGTCGAACAGCACGATCTCGCCCGCCGCGGGCAGGTGCGAGACATAACGCTGGAAGTACCACTGGGTGCGCTCGCGGTCGTTGGGCGCGGGCAGCGCCGCCACGCGGGCCACGCGCGGATTGAGCCGCTGGGTGATGCGCTTGATCACGCCGCCCTTGCCGGCCGCGTCGCGCCCCTCGAACAGGATCACGACCTTGTGGCCGGTCTCCACCACCCAGCTCTGCAGCTTGACCAGTTCGCCCTGCAGGCGGAACAGTTCGCGGAAATACAGGCGCCGCGCGGCGCGCTCTTCATCGTCCAGTCCGCCGCCGCCTTCGCTGAACAGGGTATCGACATGGTGGTCTTCCAGTTCCAGTTCGAGTTCTTCGTCATAGTGATCGGCCACCTCGCGGTGGATACGCCGAATCAGGTCGTCCTCGTCCGGTCTCATCGCATGCTCCTGTGCGCAACAACGCGTTGTCTGGCAGGCTAGCAGCGGCATATGTCGCCTAAGTGACGCCCGAATGAAGCCCTTCGCCAGGATTTTCAATAATCTCCCTGTTTGCGGAATGCCCAGCGGCCGGCCAGCACCGTGAAGCTGGCCACGAGCACCACCAGCACCCAGAAGCCGTGCGGATGGTCGGCCAGCGGGATGCCGCCCACGTTCATGCCGAAGAAGCCGGCCACGATATTGATCGGCAGCGCCAGCACGGTGACCAGCGTCAGCGTGAACAACGTGCGGTTGGTCTGCTCGTTGAGCTTGGCAGCGATTTCTTCCTGCAGCAGCTTGATGCGCTCGACCAGTGCCGTCAGGTCGTTGAGCACCAGCGAGAACTCTTCGGTGGAGTGGCGCAGGTCCTGGATATCCTGTTCCTGCATCCAGGGCGGCGGCCGGTTGAGCAGGCGGAACAGCGCGCCGGGCTCGGGCGCGAGCAGCCGCTGCAGCCGCACCAGGCCGCGGCGCATCGAGCCGAGTTCGGCGCGGTTGCCGTGCAGGCGTTGCGAGAGCAGCCGGTCTTCGATCTGGTCCACGGTGCCGCTGGTCTCGCGCACGATGCGCACCAGCACATCGGCCTGGTCGCGCAGCAAGTGCACCAGCAAGGCCAGCGGCGTGTGGAACAATTCGCCTTGCCGCACCGAGGCGCGCAGCTGGTCGACGGAGCGCAAGGGCTTCATGCGCGCCGTCACCAGGATGCGGCGGTCGGCACAGGCCCACAGCGTGGAAATATCGGTGGAGTTCACGCCGAAGTTGTAGATCACGTCGTTGACCACGGCAAGGAGCGCCACATCGAGCCGCTCGATGCGGGTGGAACGCGAGCCTTCGCGCAGCGCTTCGAAAAATCCCTCGGGCAGGTCGAGCTGGTTCTTGAGCCAGCGCTCGCATGCGCTGTGCGACAGGTTGAAGTGCAACCAGAGAAACTCGTCGCCCTGCGGGGGCTGCTTGAGCCACGCGGCCGCGGCGGCGGAATCGATGGACTGGCCCGGCTCGCCGGGCAGGAAGCGGAAGCCGCTGACCAGGCCTACCGGATCGGAGCCGTAGCTGGCTTCGACGATACCCGCATGCATGTGGTGCCTCTCTGAAGACGCGTTTCGCGAAAACGGCACATTAGCATGACGGCATGAAGGCAGGCGCACGGGCCGGCCTTCGATCACTAACCGCCAGGCAAAGGCGGCATGCCTCTAGCCGAACTTGCGGCGCGCATCCAGCGCCAGGCCGGAGCCAATGCCGCCGAACAGATCGCCTTCGATACGCCGGGCGCCAGGGATCAGTTCGGACAGCCGCTCGCGCAGCAAGGGCACGCTGCTGGAGCCGCCGGTGAAGAGCACGGTATCGATCCCGTCCGCCTGCACCCCCGCATCGCGCAACAAGCCCTGCACGGTCTGCTCGGTCTTGCCGACCAGCTTGCCGATGGACTGGTCGAAACCGGCGCGGCTGATCGCCATGGTTTCCCCCGGCGCGATGCGGCCCAGGTCCAGCTGCGTCTCGGACTCGGCCGACAAGGCGATCTTGGCCGCTTCCACCTGGATCGCGAGCCAGTGGCCGGCGCGCTGCTTGATCAGGCTGATCAGGCGGTCGAGCTTGACCTTGTCGGCCGCGTCGCGATAGTTGTCCATCACGTGCGACCACGCCTTGCGCGTGTACACCAGATTGATGGTATGCCAGCTGGCCAGGTCGAAATACTGCCCGGAAGGCATCGCCTTGCCGTTGCGCAGTTCGCTGCCCAGCCCCAGGAACGGCATCACGCTCGCCAGGCTGAGGCTCTTGTCGAAATCCGTGCCGCCGATGTGCACGCCGCCGTTGGCCAGGATATCGCCGCGCCGGTCGGTCTTGCCGGCCCGCTCGGGCGACAGGCGGACCAGCGAGAAGTCGGACGTGCCGCCGCCGATGTCGGCCACCAGCACCAGTTCCTCGCGGGAGATCGTGGCTTCGTAGTCGAAGGCGGCGGCGATCGGCTCGTACTGGAACTCGATGTCCCTGAAGCCGGCATCCGCCGCAATCTCGCGCAGCGTCTGCTCGGCAAGCTGGTCGGCCTTCGGGTCTTCGTCGATGAAGAACACTGGGCGGCCCATCACGACCTTGTCGAAGGCCGCGCCGGCCGAGTCTTCCGCGCGCTGCTTGAGTTCGCCGATGAAATGCGACAGCAGCTTGCGAAACGGCATGGCCTGGCCCATGACTTCGGTGCTGTCTTCCATCATCGAAGTGCCCAGCAGGCTCTTCAGCGAGCGCATCAACCGGCCTTCATAGCCCGCCAGGTAATCGCCAAGCGCGGCCCGGCCATAGCTGACCAGCGGATCCTCCGAATGGAAGAAGATCACCGAAGGCAGCGTGAGCTTGCCATCCTCCAGCGGCAACAACGTGGGTTGTCCCGGCCGGCACCAACCCACCGTGGAGTTGGACGTGCCGAAATCGAGGCCGCATGCGTTTGACATCATGTTTCTGGTTTCTTCCCTGCTGCATGGTTAAGTCCGGGCCAGGCTGGCTTTCCCGCGCCGGACGCTGCGGCCAGCATGATAGCAAGCCCGGCGCCCGCCCGGCCCCAACGGAGTGCTCAAACAGGCGCATTCAGCAACGCCAGTATCTGCTGGTGCAGTTGCCGGTCGCCGCAGGCCACCACCGCACCGCCCTGCTGCGCATCGCCTCCGGTCCAGCTGGTCATGATGCCGCCGGCGCCCTCCACGATGGGAATCAGGGCCTGCACGTCATAGGCTTGCAGGCCGGCTTCGACCACGGCATCCACATGGCCCGCGGCCACCATGCAATACGCGTAGCAATCGCCCCCATAGCGCTGCATCCTGGCGGCATCCGCCACGCGGCGGAACGCGGCGAACTGCGCCGCATCGTCGAACATCTCCGGCGTGGTGCACATGACCTTGGCTTGCGCCAGGTCCGCGCACGGCCGCGTGCGCAGGGGCTGGCCGTTGAGCCAGGCCTGCCGGCCATCGCCGCTGAAGCGCTCGCGCGTGAACGGCTGGTCCATGATGCCGAGCACCGGGCGCTGGCCGTCGTTCAGGGCGATCAGCGTACCCCACAGCGGCAGGCCGGTGATAAAGGCGCGCGTGCCATCGATGGGATCGAGCACCCAGGTCAGCGGCGAACTGCCGACCACGCGGTCTTCTTCCTCGCCCAGGATGCCGTGATCCGGATACCGTGCCCGGATCAGGTCGCGCATGGCGCGCTCGGCGGCCTTGTCGGCGTCGGTGACCGGATCGAAATGCCGGCCGCCCTTGTCCCCGACCGCCGGTGCGCTACGGAAGTACGGCAGGCTGGCGTTGCCGGCCGCCTGCGCGAGACCTGCCGCGAAGTCCATGTATTCGATAAGCTGCTCGGCGGTCAGTGGCATGCGGGGATCCTGGGTACGTGGGTGGGGGCTGGGTGGCGGATATTGTAGCGGCCCGCGCCCGGCCGTCCCGGGCCGGGGCTGCCAGGCAAGGATTGCCTTTGGGTTCCCGCCAGCACGGTGCTACTGTGAAGAGTGGGTAGCCGCCCACGCGTTCCCCGACAATCCGTTCCTCCCTTCGCCGAGCCAGCTGAGTGACTTTGGGGTTACCCATTGCCGACGCGCTCGCGTGCCAGAAATAATCTTTGCCCCGCGTGTAAGGTTGTGCCGCCAGCGTCGACAAAGGCACATAAACCGCTGCATCGGCACGCGCTGCCCCGCAGAACCCTTGGAGAACGACGGTGGATACTGCTTCCCAGTTATCGCGGCCCGCACCCGGCCGCCACGGACGTGCGTCGGCCACCATCCAGCCGGCCTGGGTCCGCGTGACGCACTGGCTCAACGTCATCGCCGTGATCATCATGGTGATGAGCGGCTGGCGCATCTATAACGCATCGCCGCTGTTCGGCCTGCACTTCCCCAAGGAGATCACGCTGGGGGGCTGGCTGGGCGGTGCGCTGCAGTGGCACTTCGCCGCCATGTGGCTGCTGGTCGCCAACGGCTTGTTCTACCTGCTGATGAACGCCATTACCGGACGCTTCCGCCGCCGTTTCCTGCCGTTGTCGGTATCCGGGGCGTTGCGCGACGTGGCCGCGGCGCTGCGCGGCAAGCTGGCGCACCCGGACCTGGCCGAATACAACGCGGCCCAGAAGGCCATGTATCTCGGCGTGGTGCTGGTCATCGTGCTCACGGTGGTCTCCGGCCTGGCGATCTGGAAGTCGGTGCAGTTCCCGCTGCTGCGCGAACTGATGGGCGGCTATGACGCCGCGCGCTGGGTCCATTTCGTGTGCATGAGCGCCATCGTGCTGTTCACCCTCGTGCATGTGGCCATGGTGGCGCTGGTACCGCGCACCTTGCTGATTATGCTGCGCGGCCGCTGAACGCCCGCCCGCCCCGAATCCGGAAAAGCCATCAGCCCGCCCCGCGGAGAATCGCCATGAACAAACGCAAAGCCATCGTCACGCTAGACCACCACCTGATCCTGCGCGATGCCGTGCGCGAACTCGATATGCCTTCGCGCCGCCTGTTCGCCAAGCGCGCCATCACGCTGGGCGGGCTATCGATGCTGACCGGCTGCAGCCTGACCGACGATACCTCGGTGGAGCGCTTCCTTACCGCGGTATCGCGCTTCAACGATCGCGTGCAAGGCTGGCTGTTCGACCCCAGCCGGCTCGCGCCTACCTATGACGAATCCCTCATGACACGGCCGTTCCCGTTCAATGCCTTCTACGGCGAAGACGAGGTGCCCGAGGTCGATGCCAAGGATTTCCGCCTGGAGGTGAGCGGCCTGGTGGCACGCAAGGCGTCCTGGACGCTCGACGAGCTCTACGCGCTGCCGCAGACCTCGCAGGTCACGCGCCATATCTGCGTGGAAGGCTGGAGCGCCATCGGCAAGTGGGGCGGCACGCCCTTCTCCGAGTTCCTGCATCGCGTGGGTGCCGACACCAGCGCGAAGTATGTGGGCTTTCGCTGCGCCGACGACTACTTCACCAGCATCGACATGCCCACCGCGCTGCACCCGCAGACGCAGCTGACCTTTACGTACGACGGGGAAACGCTGCCGCCCAAGTACGGCTTTCCCATGAAACTGCGCATGCCGACCAAGCTTGGCTACAAGAACCCCAAGCACATCATGGCGCTGTATGTCACTAACACGTATCCCGGCGGTTACTGGGAAGACCAGGGATACAACTGGTTCGGCGGATCCTGATCCGCTTGAAATCGGTCGGCATGGTGCCGGCCTGCATGGTCAACAACCCAAGGAGAACTCAATGAACAAACTGCTCGCAACCGCACTGCTCTCGACCACCATGTTGTTCGCAGGTCACGCCTTTGCCCAGGACACCATGAAAAAGGACGCCGCGCCCATGGCCAACGACAGCATGGCAAAGGACACCATGGGCAAGGACTCCATGAGCAAAGACACGATGGGCAAGGACAAGGCAAAGAAGAGCCACGACAAGATGAGCCACGATTCCATGAGCAAGGGCAAGGATTCCATGGGCAAGGACTCGATGAGCAAGGACTCGATGGGCAAGGACACGATGAAGCAGTAAGGATCGCCCCTGCTTGCCTGCCGGCTGATGGGGCAGGCAATGTGACGACGCCCCGTCATTCGCACGGGGCGTCGGCGTTTCCGGCGCGGGGAACCTCCGGCGCCACTTGCGGGTGTATCGGGACATACCCGACGCGGCTGCCGTTGAAAGCCGGATGAAAGCACACCCGCCTACTGTGCTTGGTAAGCCATTGGGGCGCGTCTGAGCGCTTGCGCCCGCTGTCGATGACGATCTGTGGTGGAAGCCAGCATGGCGGGTAGCCGCGCCCGCTTCCGCCTGTTCGCGCGCATATTCATAAAACATAGCGTGCGCGGCCTGGCCCGCGGTGTCCGCCGTTCCGGCAGATGCAACAGCCGGGTTTCACCGCAGGCGAGGGAGACAGCTCATGGAATTATTCGAACACCTGGCCCTTGGGTTTTCCACGGCGCTGACACTGCAAAACGTTGGATATTGCTTTCTCGGCTGCGTGCTGGGTACGCTGATCGGCGTGCTGCCCGGCATCGGACCCCTGGCCACCATCGCCATGCTGCTGCCGGTGACCTACACGCTGCCCCCGGTGGCAGCGCTGATCATGCTGGCCGGTATCTACTACGGCGCCCAGTACGGTGGCTCCACCACCGCCATCCTGGTCAACCTGCCGGGTGAATCGTCGTCGGTGGTGACCACCATCGACGGTTACCAGATGGCGCGGCGGGGACGCGCGGGGGTGGCGCTGGCCACCGCCGGCCTGGGTTCGTTCTTCGCCGGCTGCGTGGCAACCCTGATCCTGGCCGCGTTCGCCACGCCGCTGTCGGAGCTGGCCTTCAAGTTCGGTCCCGCCGAATACTTCTCGCTGATGTGCCTGGGCCTGATCGGCGCGGTGGTGCTGGCTTCGGGCTCGCTGCCCAAAGCGGTCGGCATGATCGTGCTGGGCCTGCTGCTAGGCCTGGTCGGCACCGACGTGAACTCCGGTGCCGCGCGCTTCTCCTTCGATGTGCCTGAACTGACCGATGGCGTCGACTTTGTCGCGCTGGCCATGGGGATGTTCGGTTTCGCGGAAATCATCGCGAACCTGGAACAGAAGGAAGCCCGCGAGACCTTCACCGATCACGTCACCAACCTGTGGCCTTCCAAGGCGGACTTCAAGCGCATGGCACCGGCGGTGCTGCGCGGTACCGCGCTCGGCTCGATTCTTGGCATCCTGCCCGGCGGCGGCGCCGCGCTGGCTTCTTTTGCAGCCTACTCGCTGGAAAAGAAGACCTCGAAGTACGCGCATGAGTTCGGCAAGGGCGCCATCGAAGGCGTGGCCGGTCCGGAATCGGCCAACAACGCCGCTGCGCAGACCTCCTTCATCCCGCTGCTGACGCTGGGCATTCCGCCCAACGCCGTGATGGCGCTGATGGTGGGCGCAATGACCATCCACAACATCCAGCCGGGCCCGCAGGTCATGACCAGCAACCCCGCGCTGTTCTGGGGCCTGATCGCCTCGATGTGGATCGGCAACCTGATGCTGATCATCCTGAACCTGCCGCTGATCGGGATCTGGGTCAAACTGCTGCAGGTGCCCTACCGCTTCCTGTACCCGGCCATCCTGGTGTTCTGCTGCATCGGCGTGTACTCGGTCAATAACCAGACCTTCGACGTCTTTACCGCGGCGGGCTTCGGTGTCATCGGCTACCTGTTCATCAAGCTCAAGTGCGAGCCGGCGCCGCTGCTGCTGGGCTTCGTGCTGGGACCGATGATGGAGGAAAATTTCCGCCGGGCGCTATTGCTGTCGCGCGGCCAGTTCACCGTGTTCGTGACCCGTCCGCTGTCGCTCGGCCTGCTGATCGCGGCCGCGGCGCTGGTCTGCGTCGTGGCCCTGCCGTCGATCAAGGCCAAGCGCGAAGAAGCGTTCCAGGAGGAGTGACGCCGCGCCGGGAGGCGCCTGATCGGTAACAGTGCTAGGGAAAGCACCGGCACGATCCTACACTTGGGACGTGCCGGTCCGGCACTGACGGACACCGAAGGGGGTACCTAATGAACTATTGTCCCAGGCAGCCTGGTCAACAAAAAGCGCCGTCAACCCGCTGGAAGACACGCTTGCAGCAACCCGGCGAAAAACGCCGGACCTCCCAGCCCGGCCAGTTCGATCCGCAAACCGAGCAACCCGCCGACAAGAAATAGCGGGTTCAGGCTCGTGCCGGGATGGCTACGGGCTTTTCTGTCTTGCCGTGTGAGTGGCGCTTGTGCCGGCCTGCTGGCCGGCCGTGTCGATACTATGCCGTCGCACTGAGCGCTTCCGCGCGATCGTGGCCGGCCCAGGTCAGGCGCCATCCGGAGGTAGCGGTCTTGGCCACCAGGCCAGCATCCTGAAGCAGCAGCAAATGGTGGCTGAGCTTGGATGCCTCGGCATTTCCCAGCGCCTTGGCGAGTTGAAGATCCGTCATCATCGCCTGGCTGTCGGACCGCAATGCTGACAGCACGCGGTCCGCGAAGGACATGTCACGCCTCATCTTGCACTCCCGGTGTATCGAACGCCCCGCGCAACGCGCGAACGTTGCCTCATCGGGGCGACGCCAGGCATTGGAGGGGCGCACGCGCATAGCGGCAGCACGCGATTCCTGCAGACGGCAGAATCGCTCGGTCCGGCCTGACGCTTCGCTTCAAACCCGCTTCAATTACTTCTTCTTGCCTGCTGCCCCATCATTGCCGACGCGCGACTGGACGGCACCGAACGGCGCCGCTGGCGCGACAGGTTTCTTGGGTTGCTTGGGTTTCTTGGTTTCGCGATTGCCGCGTAGTTGACCTTTGGCCATGGTGATGCTCCATGATTGAGTTGCTGTATTGCTTGCCAGGCGGCAGATCCAGCATACCCGCTTACTCATGCGTTCAGGGAATTATCACGCGCACCGCGGTCGGTTTCCCAACGCTGCCAATCACCATTGGGGATTGGACAGGCTTCCTGGGTATCCAGGTATCCGCGCAATAGCGGAGGCGCATCCATTATGCAAATAAGTAAATCGGACACCACCAGGCAAACAGCGTATCCTCGTTGGAGAAAGGAGATCAACATGTCTCAAAATCATGCGATCTACAAGGGGTTCAAGGTTTCGGCCAATGTGCGTCGCTCGCTCGACGACAGTCCCAATGCTGAACTCGCGCGGGCGAGATTTCTCGCAACAGTGACCATCACCCAGGTCAGCGGCGACAGTGGCTCGCTCAGGCTGGTGCCCCCGCTGCTCCAGCATTTCGCGCAGACACCGCACGATGCCATCGACCTGGCTGTGTCCTATGCCAGGACCGTCATCGACGATATGTCCACCTTCGTCAAGCGCAAATAATCCCGCCCCGCGCTTGTTTCTCCCGTCCGATGCCCGCGCGCTCCAAACGCGGTGCCCTTGATTCGCCCGGAATTGCAGTCCATCGCGCAGCCGCCCTGACCGGTCCGGCCGCAGCCACGTCCAGCAAGACTTCCCCACGAAAAAGCAGGAGACGACCATGGAAAGACAAATCAAGAACAAGGCGGAGCTGCGCGCGATGATCCGTGCCGAGCAGCAAAAATGGACGGAATGCAACGATGCCTGCTTTGGCGACGTGTGCTGGCATGCGCCGGATGCGGGCGGCTGCAACTGGGATCTCTCGACCATGGAAGGCTGCGACAGCGCGGCCTGCCTGGAAAAGATCCAGCCGTTCACGATCGCGCTGCGCGAGCAATACAACATTCCCCACGAAGGGAAATAAGTTGACGGGCGCCAGGACACTAATCGACCAGTCGCTCAATCCGTGCCTTGGCGTTCTCCTTGGCATCGGCCATGGCCAGCTCGCGCGAGCCAAACGCGTCGCCCTGGTGTTCAAAGTGGCCGTGCGTGTCCAGCGTGTAGGTCCAGTGCCATTGCCCAAAGGTGCGCTGCGTCAACTCGAAGTTGACGTAGTGCCCCTTATAGAAAAAACTCTCCGCCATCGTCCACCTCGCGTTGTTGTGGCCTGCGCAGCACCTGGCACCGGCATCCCTGGATACGATTGGTGGCGCCTGGCTGCGGAAGTGCCGCAAGCGGCGCCACGCGCAACGCCTTGCCTATCGTACCCCCAAAACCGCCCGCGAGCGCCGACTGGCGGAAAATGGTATCATCGCCGGTCTTGGCCGTTAGCCGACCTCCCACTCGTCGGCGCAAGCGTGCCGGTCGCCGTACATCATCAGAACATTAACGGCGGCCTGTCGGGCGTACACCCGATTCGTTCCGGGCGACAACCGCCCGTCACCCTCCCGACCCGGCGGCATGTCCGCTCCGCAACCTGTGCGCATGTACCTGGCGCATCAGCCTGCGCAAGCACGGTCCACTCATCACCAGCCACCCGCCTCGCGCAACCGCGCAGGGACTGACGCGGCTGGCAACTCAATCACGGCGACCGATCGCCCCAAGAGAGCACGCGGCGCACCATGAGATGCGCTCAACGTTGCCTCGGATCGTCCGCCCGCAATAGGGCAGCACTTTGAATCAGAGCATCAACAGCAGCATTCGCAGCAATCCGTACACCGTGTCGGTGTACCCAATCCAGCAAGAACCAGGCGTGTGGTTTGCGACCTACCTGATCGCCGAATACAAGAACGGCTCCGAATGCATCGTCGCCAACGTTTCGATGCGCCATGCCACGCATGACACCGAAGCCCAGGCCAAACAGGCCGCCCGGCGCGTGGCCGAGCATGCCGCCGCGGGCATGGGCCTGCAATAGGCCTCAGGCCTGCCGCTAAAAAGCAACCCGCATGCGTTTCAACCTACTGTGCAGCAGCGCTTGCTGCAAAAGGATCATCCTTGGCTAAAGAAGAACTGGTGGAATTTGGTGGACAAGTATCGGAAGTCCTGCCGGACAACCGTTTCCGCGTCGTCCTGGAAAATGGTTTCCAGGTATGGGCATACTCGTCCGGCCGCCTGAAGAAGAATCGCATCCGTATCCTGGCCGGCGACCGCGTCACGCTGGAAATGTCGCCCTACGACCTGACCAAGGGCCGCATCAACTACCGCCACAAGTACTGATCCCGAGGCCAGACACGCTGCCGCGCCGTCAAACCGTTGACACGCGGCTCCTCCCAACCCTCTTACGAAAGGAAGAATCATGTCGATCAGCGAAGAATGGGAAGAGATGCACCTGACGCCGGGCGGATGGGTAGGCGGAAGCTACCGCCACCTGCCAGGTCCCGAAGTCACGGTGGAGCGCCCGGCCGATGAAGTGCTTACCGTACGCAGGCATGTGACCGCCACCTACTGCGGCCCGTCGCGCGCCACGGAAGACAGGACGCCGCGCACGGAAGACATGGCATTGATCGAAACGCTGCTGTCACGCTTCGGCAGTCCGGCGTTCGGCGTCTAAGCGCCGGGTCAAACACCGATTGCACTGTGCCGGGGCACTCCGCGCGCCCTTGCCCTCGCCGCGGAAAGCGCCGGCTCAGCCGGGAAAACGCATCCGTGGCACGCTGGTGCCGACGCGAGAGCCAACCGGGCGCAATTCGCCCTCCCAGGGTTCCGCCCCCAGGTCCAGCACGAAGTCCCCTTCGCCGGCCTTGTCATACAGATTGTCACGAATCGCTTGCCCGATCGCCAGCCGGCACAAAGCCTCGAAGCTGTCGGCCACCGTGCCGGTCAAAGCTGCCTCATTGGCCTGAACCCCGAATGAACGCCTGCCGTCACCCACGAAACTGGTGAAGCGCACGCCTGTCGGATGACTGGAGTCCAGAAAGCTGACGGCCACGTGGTAAGCAATGCCTTTGCCTTGCCCCGGTAGGGTGCAGAGGAAGTTGGATGGTGTGGCAACCTTGTTCATGACGGATACGCTCTCGGGCCGGCGCGATGCGCGCGGCAGGATTTGACAGGCGGACCGGCGGCACAGGCATCGCACGGGGCAACGCCACGCAGCAGCACCGCGGTATTTCCGGCGTGACCCTTAAAGCGTGGTCACCGACTCCCCGGGAATCAGCCCGTTGATAATATCTTCACCGAATTTCACGGCACCCCTGCGCGCCGTGCCGATATTCTCCCACGGTGTGCTCTCCAGGCGAAACACACGCGTGCGTTCGCTGCCGGGCCGATGCCCCTCGCGGCAAATAACCACGGACGCATTGAAGCTGCGGTCAGGTTTGGTCCTGGGCCACGATTGCGCGGGTTGAATCTTGTACACCAGCGGATAGAGGTCGAATCCCTTGTAGCTGGCGGAAGGCGTATTGTTCATGTAGTGCTCCAGGCGGCGGTATGCCGCCGCCGCTGGCCTCGCACGTATTCGCACGCGCTAGACAATGCCGGGACCCATTGCGCGGCCACGCGGGGCAAGCCAGGGGAGCCTTCTGGCGATCGACTACAATCGCGATCGCTCTCCCTGGCCTGTCCTGCTTGCAATGGACACCAAGGCGTGCGCGCAGGAACCGGTCGGGGCTGCGTTGCAGTTGATATAAGGCGCGCTGGTCGGCAGTGCTCGTGTTCTGCGACTTCGTGCGCCACCTCGATTTCAAGTGTCCTGGCGAACCAGGGACGCTTCGCATATCGCGACGGGTGTCAGAGCGATACGACAGACTGCCCGGGGATGGCACCGTTGATGATGTCCTCGGCGTATCGAACCACGCCACGGCGCGCGGCACCGATATTGTCCCAGGGCACAGTGTCCAGGCGGAACGTACGGGCCTGCTCGCCCTCCGGCTCACCGCCTTCGCGGCAGATCACGACAGCGGCATCGAAGGTCCTGTCGGGCCGGCGCTCAGGCCAGTTGCGCACCACCGCATGCTTGAACACGAGGGGGTATAAGTCGAACCCTTTGTAGCTGGCAATCGGACTGGCGTCCATGATGCACTCCGCAGTTCCATTGAGCCCCACTCTACTCCTATAGGAGCCGCATCATTACCTTTATTTTGAGCGCGCGGGAGGCGAGGGCGGTGAGGGCGCCACCGGGGCAGGCGGCCCGGCGGATGCAGCGGAAGCCGTACGTGGCGTGGAGGCAAGGGGAGCGGGAGTGGCCGCGCCCGGAGCCGCACTGGCCGGCGCCGCCTTCGCCGGCCCGGTCAGTGTCAGCAGCATGTCCGCATACCAGGCCGAGTTCAGTCCGAGCACCTCATCCTCCGCGAGGTCGCGCGAGCCCACGTCGAAGCGGGCGGAGTGAATACCCAGCAGCATCCACGGCAGTTCGAGCTTGTCACCCCGGCCATCACGCATGCGCGAGACCACCATTGCACCGCTCGTGCCGCGATGCGTCCTGGCATCCGTGAGGAAAAAACCCTGACCCTGGAAACGCAAGCCATAGGCGGACGCAATCACTGCCTGGCGCGCCACCGGCAAGTGATGAAGCGCATCGTGAAAACCCAGCGGAAATCCCACGATCAACAGCGAATCGCCAACTTCGACGCGATCCGAAGGCTGCTGCAGGTGCTCCTGCGTGAAAGCCCTGTAGACGAGCTTGGGCGGCAACGCCTTGCGCTCGAGCTCCACCACGGCGACATCGACAGGGCCGCCACCATCCTCGCCCTCCCGCCAGACCGCAAGGCCATTGCGATACAGCGGAATCGAAAAACCGATCGAGCCGGCCATGTTTTCCGGCTGGCTATGCAGTTCGATCTCGATGCGGTCGGGGTGATGCTTGCTCGGCTCGTCGAACACCACATGGCGGCTGGTCACTACGAAGAGCCGCCCGTCGCGCTCGAAGAAAAAACCGCTGGCGTTGGTGAGCGGTTGCTGGCCGTCGAAGGAGGAGATGCGGACGGCGGCGAGCAGAATGGGTTCGACCATAGGCATGATGATTTGGCGCGCAGGCGCTCCGATGATCTCCAGCCGAAAAAAAAGCCCCGCTAGGCGGGGCTTTTTCTATGCGATTCGAATCGGCTCGATTAGATCGGCTCGATCTTGGTCGCTGCGGGGCCCTTTTGGCCAACGCCGGCGACGTAGCGCACTTTCTGGCCTTCTTGCAGCGACTTGAAACCGCCGCCTTGAATTTCCGAGAAATGCGCGAACAGGTCGTTGCCGCCTGCGTCAGGGGTGATGAAGCCAAAACCCTTGGAGTCGTTGAACCACTTGACGGTACCGGTTTCCATGCTGGATATCCTTTAAACCTTAAAAGTTCTGAATGAGCCTGATGCTCACCAGGCATGACGATCAAGGAAGGAACATGGAGCAAACGAACCGCCGCTTGGAGGGGACGATCCATAACATCTGAGTAACCGCTTGAAAGATCCTGCACCAACATTTATACAGGCCTGGGAGAGGCATGTCAACTTGGCGGCAAGGAAAGTGCGTCATGAATGGCGGGCGGGCGGAAATTCACGCGAAGTCGGTCTCAAACCTGGTGTTTACGCTTACGGACGCGGACAAGCGCCAGACGGGACCCGGCGGTTTTCGGCCATGTGAACGTGCTACAGTCACCACCCTGACCGCCGCCGGATTTCGCATGTCGCCTTGCCCAGCCTGCCTCGCCATCGAAGCCAACCGCGGCGGTTCGCCCGGCCACGCCATGCTCAGGATCACCGACACACAGCGCATCAAGGTGCCACGCCGTCCGGCGATCACTGTCAGCACCTTCGTATGCCAGGCATGCGCCACCGGCTGGATCTACCGCGACGAGAAGAATGCCGATACCCAAGGCTGGCAACTCGCCCCGCAAGAAGAGCTGGTTCCGGAGCAACAGTAACTCAGCCCGGCGCCAGCATCCTCTGCAACGCGGCGCCATAGCGCAAATCCATCAAGACGCCAGGCCCCGCTACGGCCCGGCGGTGCCGTTCCCATCCTCGTCGGCACACTGCCCTCGCTGGCCCACACCACGCATTGCCGCGTCTTCCCGTAAGACCGTGCCGCAGGCCCGCGCAAACCACGCGGCGGCGCGCAGCACGCATCGCGGCGAACTTTCAGGACCGGGATGATCCAGCGCATCGGACTTTTCTTTACCATCAGCTTGCTGCGTTTGCTCGCCACCCTGCCCTACGGGGTGTGCGCACGCGTGGGCATGCGCCTCGGCGCCCTTCTCTATCGCATTCCGAGCCGGCGCCGCAGCATCGTGCAGACCAATCTGCGCCTGTGCTTTCCAGACAAGAGCGAGGCGCATCGGCATGCGCTGGGCGAGGCGCATTTCAGCCATGTGATCCGAAGCTATCTGGAGCGCGGCGTGCAATGGTACGGCGACGCCGGCAAGCTGAACGACCTGGTCGAACTGGACTCCGCGATCGAACTCGGCAATGCCGATGCGGGCCCGACCATTTTCCTGGGGTTCCATTTCGTGGCGATCGAGGCCGGCTGCGTGTTCTACTCGACCAGGCACCCGGTGGCCTCGCTCTACTCCAAGATGTCGAACCCCTTGCTGGAACATCTGGCCAGGCAGCAGCGCGGCAGGTTCGGCACCGAGATGATCCCGCGCAACGGCAGCGTGCGGCAGGCGTTGCGGGCGCTCAAGTCCGGCACGCCGCTGATGCTCGCAGCGGACATGGATTTCGGTTTGCGGGACTCGGTATTCGTGCCGTTCTTCAACGTCCAGGCCTGCACGCTGACCTCCGTATCCCGGCTCGCGGCCCTCAGTGGCGCGCGCGTCGTGCCGTTCACGACGTCAGTCCTGCCCGGCTACCGCGGCTACAAGCTGAAGATATTCGATGCGTTGGCGGGCTATCCCTCCGGCGACGAGAAGGCCGACGCGCTACGCATGAACGCGTTCCTGGAAAAGCAGGTCCGCGCCATGCCGGAGCAATACTATTGGGTGCATCGCCGCTTCAAGCACCGCCCGGAAGGCGAGGCGCCAGTCTATTGAGACCGCGCGGCGACCCCGCCGTTTGCTTTTAGTCTTCGTAGCCGTCCAGGCCCACGCGATACAGCGTGGCGCCCACTTTTTCCAGCAGCGCCCGCGCCGCATCGGAAAACGTCTCGCTGGCGAGCAGCGCGGCCAGGCCAGCCACGGCGTCGTCCACCGATAGCTCGACGGTCTCGTCATTGGCAATGCGCTCGAAGGTGCTGATCACTACTGTCGGATCCATCCGGATTCCCCTGCAAAAGTCGAACCACGCCGCCCGGGCACGATGCCCAGGCCAGCAAACAGCGCGAATGGTAGCACCCTGCCGGATTCCGGCCAGCCGCCGCGGGAAGCCACCTCCGTCCGCCTCTCCGGGCGGACAGGACGATCAGTGCATTGAAGGCAGTTCGCGCGGGCGGCGTTTCTGTTCCAGCAGCGTGTTGCAATCCATCCAGGATTCATCCCCTTGGCTATCATCGTCTGGAACTGCCGGACATGATTTCCACCACGCATTGCGCACAGCCTCGCTGGCAGCCGCTCCGGCACGCCGCCCCCGCGCGCCATCGCTGTCTTGCGTTCCAAGGTGCACAAGATGCCAGGTTCATTGGAAAAATACCGTCGGAAACGCGACTTCAGCGTCACCAGCGAGCCCAGCGGTGCAAAGGCCCGGCCTGCCGCCAAACTATCCTTCGTGGTGCAGAAACACGCAGCCCGGCGCCTGCACTACGACTTTCGCCTGGAGCTGGATGGGACGCTGAAAAGCTGGGCGGTACCCAAGGGGCCAAGCCTGGACCCGATCGACAAGCGCATGGCGGTGCAGGTCGAGGACCATCCACTCGATTATGGATCCTTCGAGGGCGTGATCCCCGCCGGACAATATGGTGCCGGCACGGTCATCGTGTGGGATCGCGGCACCTGGGTACCCACCGGCGACCCGCATGCGGGCTACCGGGAAGGCAAGCTCAAGTTTGCCCTGCAGGGAGAAAAACTGCACGGGCACTGGACGCTGGTGCGCATGCGCGCGAAGCCCGACGAGGATGCGGCCAAGCCAGCCTGGCTGCTGATCAAGGAGCGTGACGAGGCCGCGAGGGCGGCTTCCTCATTCGACATCACCCGGGCATTGCCTGACAGCGTGCTGTCCGGCAAACGGAAAGCACGCGCGAAGCCTGCCGCAAGCGGCGGCGCCGACGATATGCCACCCGCCGCCAAAGCGGCAGCCCTGCCTCTCACGCTGGCGCCGCAACTGGCAACCCTGGTCGACAAGGCCCCGGCTGCCGACGGCGAATGGTTGTATGAGATCAAGTTCGACGGCTATCGCTTGCTGGCGCGCGTCGATGGCAAGGCGGTCCGCCTGTTCACACGCAACGGCCACGACTGGACCAGCAAGCTGCGCGCACTGGCGCGGGCCATCGCAGGACTGGGCCTGCGGTCCGGCTGGCTCGACGGCGAAATCGTGATTGCCGACCAACAAGGCAGGACCGATTTCCAGGCATTGCAGCATGCATTCGACAGCGCACAAGTCGACGAGGTCCGGTATTTCCTGTTCGACCTGCCGTATTGCAACGGCTTCGACCTGCGCAAGGTGCCTCTGTCCGCGCGCAGGGACATGTTGCGCCGCCTGCTGGCAGACAGGCCATCCGATCGCCTGCGTTTCAGCGAGAGCTTCGAGGCCGGCGCCGGCGCGTTGCTGCCGGCCGTCCGCAAGCTCCAGCTCGAAGGCGTGATCGGCAAACGAGCGGACGCGCCCTACGTGTCCGCGCGCTCACGCACCTGGATCAAGCTGAAATGCACGCAGCGCCAGGAATTCGTGGTGGTCGGCTATACCGATCCCGCCGGCTCCCGCCAGGGCATCGGCGCCTTGCTGCTTGGCGTGCACGACGAGCGCGGGCGGTTGCGCTATGCCGGCAAGGTCGGGACCGGCTTCGATACGGATACCTTGTCCACCCTGGCGCGCAAGCTTGCTGCCCTGCGGCAGGACGCCTCGCCGCTGGATTCCGCAGCCACAGCCAAGCCGACTGGCAAGATGCCGGCGCATTGGGTGAAGCCAGGACTCGTGGCCGAGGTCTCCTTCGGCAGCTGGACGCAGGAAGGCCGGGTGCGCCATGCGGTGTTCCATGGCCTGCGCACCGACAAGCCGGCCAGCGCGATTTCGGTGGAACGCGCGGCGCAGGCCGGCGCGGACGGCAAGGGCGACCCCGTGGCCCCTGCCAGGAAGACGGCCAAGGCAAAGCCAAAGACCGCTGCCGCCACGCCGGGCGTGCGCATCAGCCATGCGGATCGCGTCATCGATGACTCGACCGGCCTGACCAAGGGCGACCTCGTGGCCTACTATGAGGCCATCGCCCCGCTGCTGCTGCCGCATCTGCGCGGACGGCCCGTGGCACTGGTGCGCGGACCCAGCGGTATCGGCGGCGAACTGTTCTTCCAGAAGCACGGGGATACCCTGCGCATGCCCGGCATCAACACGCTCGATCCCGCGCTATGGCCCGGGCATCCCCCTTTGCTGGAAATTGCCACGGAAGCGGGCATCGTCGCTGCAGCCCGGTTCAACGTGATCGAGATCCATACATGGAATGCCAACAAGCACGCGCTTGCCAGGCCGGACCGGGTGGTCTTCGACCTGGACCCGGGTGAAGGCGTGCCGTGGGACCACGTGCGCGAGGGCGCCGCCATGCTGAAGACCGTGCTGGACGAACTGGAACTGCGCAGCTTCCTGAAGACCAGCGGCGGCAAGGGCCTGCACGTGGTAGTGCCGGGCTCGCCGCGTCACGACTGGGAGGCGGTCAAGGCATTCGCCAGGCAATTGGTGTTGCATATGGCCAGCATTGTCCCGCAACGCTTCGTGGCCAGGAGCGGGCCGCGCAATCGTGTCGGCAAGATCTATATCGACTACCTGCGCAATGGTTTCGGCGCGACCACGGTTGCCGCCTTTTCCGCGCGGGCGCGTCCGGGGCTTGGCGTTTCCGTGCCGCTGGCCTGGGAGGAACTGGACAGCATCGAGTCCGGCGCGCAGTGGACCGTCACCAATCTGCACGAGCGCATTGGCGCGCAGCGCGAGGACCCCTGGGCCGGCTACGAGACCACCAGGCAAACGCTTACCAGGGCCATCAAGCTGATGATGCCCTGAGCGTGCCTGCCAGGCAAAACGGCAGGCCCGGCTCCCATCATCGGCCGGCAGGCAATGCCGCCAGGCCATCCAGCAACGCCTTGTGGAAAGCCTGGGGATCCTGCATCTGCGGCGCATGGCCAAGTTCGGGGAACTCGACCAGCTTCGCGTTCGGCAGCGCCTTCACGGTGCTTTGCGCCAGCACCGGATAGTTGCCGACCTTGGCGCGGACTTCAGGCGGCGCGGCGTCCTTGGCGATCGCGGTGGTGTCCTTGTCGCCGATCAGCAGCAGCGTCGGCGTTTTCAGCGCGCCCAGCTCATACACCACCGGCTGCGTAAAGATCATGTCGTAGATCAGCGCGGAGTTCCGGGCCACCTGCCGCTTGCCCGGACCGCGGTTCATGCCCGCCAGCATCTGCACCCATGGCTCATACTCCGGGCGCCACGTGCCCACATAGTAAGTGGCCTGCTCGTAGCTGCGAATCCTGTCGGCATTGGTGGCCAGCTCGCGTGCATACCATTGATCCACCGACAGCGACGGCACGCCCTTCGCCTTCCAGTCTTCGAGGCCGATCGGGTTGACAAGCGCGAGCTGCTCCGTTTGCTGCGGATACATCAGCGCATAGCGCATCGCCAGCATGCCGCCGGTCGAGTGGCCGATCACCGTGGCCTGGCTGACGCCGATCGATTCGAGCAGGGCGTGCGTGTTGCGCGCGAGCTCCTGGAAGGAGTACTGGTAGCGTTCCGGCTTGCTGGACTTGCAAAATCCGATCTGGTCCGGCGCAATGACGCGATAGCCGGCGGAGGCAAGTACCTGGATCGTGCCTTCCCAGGTTGCCGCGCAGAAGTTCTTTCCGTGCAGCAGAACCGCAGTGCGGCCGTTGGCATGCTCCGGCTTGACGTCCATATAGGCCATATGCAGCGCCTCGCCCTGCGCGGTGAAGGTGAACTGCCGGACCGGGGCTGGATAGTCGAAGCCTTGCAGTTCGGGACCGTAGGCCGGTCCATCGTCGGCCGAGGCGGGTGGCATCGCGGCAACGGTTGCCGCGGTGAGCAAGGCGAGCAAGACTCGGCGAGGGAAGTTCATGACGGTAGGTCTCGTGGGCTAAGAGAAGGCTGGAAAGCGCAAGGTTCCGCGCAATTATGACGCCAGCCAGGCGCGGTCCGCCGGCGCGGAGAAATCAAGCGCCGGTCCCGCCGGCACGACGCCACTCGGATTGATCGAAAGATGGCTCTCGTAATAGTGCCGCTTGATATGTTCGAGGTTGACCGTTTGCCCGATACCGGGAAGCTGGTAGATGTCGCGCGTATATGCCGCGAGATGCTTGTAATCCGCGATGCGCCGAAGGTTGCACTTGAAGTGGCCGACATAGACCGCATCGAAGCGGACCAGCGTGGTGAACAGGCGGATATCGGCCTCGGTGATCCGGTCGCCGGTCAGGAAGCGGCGTGTCGCCAGCCGCGCGTCGAGCCAGTCGAGCGTATCGAACAACGGCGCGACCGCTTCTTCGTAGGCGGCTTGCGTGGTGGCAAAGCCGGCTTTGTAGACGCCGTTGTTCAGCGTGTCGTACACGCGCGCGTTGATCTCGTCGATTTCCGGGCGCAGCGCGAGCGGATAGTAATCGCCAGCCTTTGCACCCAGGCCGTCGAAGGCCCGATTGAACATCCGGATGATTTCGGATGACTCGTTGCTGACGATGGTCGCCAGCTTCTTGTCCCACAGCACCGGCACGGTGACGCGGCCGGTGTAGTCCGGATCGGCCGCCGTATAGACCTGGTGCATCAGGCGTGCGTCGTTGACCGTGTCGGGCACGACACCGGGACCCTCGGCAAAGGTCCAGCCCTCGCCGTGCATCAGCCAGTGGACGACCGATACGCCGATCATCCCTTCCAGCCCCTTGAGGGCCCGCAGGATCAGCGTGCGGTGCGCCCACGGGCAGGCCAGGCTCACGTAAAGATGATAGCGGCCGGCCTCGGCCTTGAAGCCACCCACGCCGCTCGGGCCGGCGGCGCCGTCGGGCGTTACCCAATTGCGGAAGGCGGCGCCCTTGCGAAGGAAGCGGCCGCCGGTGGATGCGGTGTCGTACCAGCGGTCTTGCCACTTGCCGTTGACGAGCAGTCCCATGTCGATTCTCCTGCTGATGCAATGATGCGTTGATGTGATGATGGGCCGGAATGTTCAGTCGGCGCCATGCGTTTGCTGCGGCGCGTCGACGAACTGCACGATCGCCGGAATGACCTGCCCCGGCGCTTCTTCCATCAGCCAGTGCCCGGATCCCTTGACGACCACGCCTTGCACATTGGTGGCGACCAGGCGCGCCTGGTCGATCAGGAAATCGCCCGAGGCCTTTTCACCGGCCAGTACCAGCATGGGCATCGGCAGGGGCAGCTTCGCCAGGGCCGCGAAATCCTCGGCATCCTGCGGGAAGGCGCGGAAGAACTCGAAGCCCGCGCRCATCCGGCCCGGCCGGGCAAAAGCGGCGGCGTAGAGCCGGCGGCTGCTCTCCGGCATCGCGTGCGCCGGGTCCGCGGCGAAGTCGTTCCAGAAGTGTTCGAAGTACGTACGTTCGCGGCCTTTCACCAGCTTCTCGGGCGTGTCGCCATAGAAGTTGAAGTGCCACTTGTCGCGCAGCAGCCAGACTTTTTGCCAGTCGCCCACGCCGGGCAGGAAGGCATCCATCAGCGTCACGCTTTCCACTTCGCCAGGGTACTGCGCCGCATAGGCGTAGGCGACCATCAGGCCGATATCGTGGCCGACGATGTGGATCTTGCGGTAGCCCAGCGCCTGGACCATGGCATGGATGTCCTGGGCCAGGTTCTTCTTCTCGTAGCCGGAAGGCGTGATTTCCGACCCGCCCACGCCACGCAGGTCCGGTGCGATCACGACGTGCCTGTCGCCGAGTTGCTTCATCAGCGGCAGCCACATATGGCTGGTCTCGGCGTAGCCGTGCAACAGGACCACGGGTGTGCCGCTGCCCTGCCCGGTTTCAAGATAGTGCAAGTCGACGCCGTTCGCGTTGATCGTGTGCGGCTGGATTGCGCCGGCACGTTCCGCCGCGCTCGCGGGCGCAGGGTACGCGAGCGCGGCGAAGGTGAGCGCGGCAACGCCGAACATGAGCGCTGCGACGCTGATGTGGCGTGCGATGCGGTGGATGAGAGCCATGACTATCTCCGGTGACTGTGCCGCGGCAAGGCTGGGGGCCGGTCCGGCGGCGTTAGGGTTTCTTATTTCTTGAATGAATAGTGCGCCACCGCCCTTGTTTTGCCGTACGATTTCCCCGATGAACTCGTTCGACGGAGTTGAACATGTTGTCGGAAGATGAACTGGCGCTACTGGAAGCCATCCGCGAGAGCGGCAGCCTGTCCCGTGCCGCGGCGCGCCTCGGCAAGGCGCCGTCGACCATCTCGCATGCCGCGCGGCAGCTCGAGAGCCGATTCGATGCCCTGCTCTTCGACCGCCGGCGCTACCGGCTGCAACTGACGCCTGCCGGCCTCCTGCTGGCCGACGAGGCCGCGCGGCTGATGCTGGACGTATCGCGCATGACGCAGCGTGTGCGGCAGGTCGCCAGCGGCTGGGAAGACCGCCTGTGGATCGTCACCGACGAGGTGCTGGAGTTCGAATCGCTGATGCCCTTGATCCGCAACTTCGACACCTTGAATTCGGGCGTGGCGATTCGCCTGACCCACGAAGTCCTCAGCGGCACCTGGGAGGCGTTGCGCGATGGCCGCGCGGATGTGATCGTGGGGGCGACCAACGAACCGCCCGCGATTCCCGGGCTGCGCTGGTTCGAGCTGGGCGTGGTGGAATGGGTGTTTGCCGTGGCGCCTCGCCATCCGCTTGCCAGCGTGGAAGGAACGCTCACGCGCGAGCGCATCTCGGCGCACCGTGCGGTGGCGGTAGCCGATTCATCGCGCGGCACTGCGGGACGGGCCTACGGCCTGGTTGGCGGGCAAGCCGCGCTGGCCGTGCCGAGCATGCGCGCGAAGATACTGGCGCAACGCGAAGGGCTCGGCGTCGGCTGGCTGCCGCGGCACCGCGTGGCATCGCTGCTCAAGCGCGGCGAACTGGTGGAAAAGCGCACGGCCGATCCGCGCGAGCCCAATACGCTCTACGTGGCCTGGCGTGGCGACCATGAGGGCCGCGCGCTGCAATGGTGGCTGGACCAGTTTCGGCAGCCGCGCCTGGCAAAGCGCCTGGTGCAAGGCATTGACCTGTTCGCCTGAGCGCGGTGACGGCGGGCAAAAGAAAGCCCTCGCGCTGGAGGGCTTTCTCTTCAACGTCAGACTGGTTCCAAACCCGATTGCGGCGCCTCGTCCCGCTTCTCCAGACTATCGCGCCGCTTTCCAAATCAGGCTGTCACGACACAGCGTGATGTTTCGCCGGAATAGAGCTTGCAACATAAAGTTGCATGTAATCAATGAGATAGCGTTTCCAAATGCTGCATGGAAAGATTGGAACAATGCCACTGAGAACCGTGAGAATCGCATTGCGCCCTGAATAAACCTTCCGCACCGTGGCCAATCAGGCGTTGGCGAAGATGGATCGGCTGTTCGCCGGGATGTACGAGGCGGATATCTGCCAGCTGCCGCCTCGCCGATGCATTGACACGTTATTTAGCAGACGCTGTCCGAGTTTGCCCGCGTGTCGCGAACTAGGGGTTGTGTCGTCAGCGCAGCAGTGGAGTTCCGATCATGTGCTCAAGCTCAGTCCCATCAAGTCCCTCGACAACGTCGACAAGCCTGAGGCCCTGCGGCGAGCATTCGAAGGTGGCCAGGTCGGTGTAGACACGCTTGACGCAGCCGATGCCTGTCAGCGGGTAGGTGCAGCGTTTGACGAGCTTGCTCTCCCCCTTCTTCGTCAGCAGGTCCATCATCACCCAGGTCTGCTTCGCACCGGTGGCCAAGTCCATCGCGCCGCCCACGGCGGGGATGGCACCGGACTCGCCGGTGCTCCAGTTAGCCAGGTCGCCGGTGGCGCTCACCTGGAACGCGCCGAGCACGCAGATATCGATGTGTCCGCCGCGCATCATCGCGAAACTGTCGGCATGGTGGAAGAAGGCACCGCCGCGCAGCAGGGTGACCGGCTGCTTGCCTGCGTTGATGAGGTCGTAGTCCTCTTCCCCTGCGGCGGCCGCGGTGCCCATGCCGAGGATGCCGTTCTCGCTGTGCAGAATGACCTCGCGTCCGGCCGGCAGATGGTTGGCCACCAGGGTGGGCTGCCCGATGCCGAGGTTGACCACGGCGCCGTCGAAGATGTCTTGTGCCACGCGGGCGGCGAGCTGGTCCTTGGTGCGGCGTTGAGCGTGCGTGTTCATGCTGCCTCCTTGAATCCGCCGGCCTGTGTGGCGCTGCGTTCGACCTGCACGATGTGGCTCACGAATAAGCCTGGCGTGACGATGCTTTCGGGGTCTAGCACGCCAAGGTCCACGACCTCGTGCACCGTGGCCACCGTCTTCTTCGCCGCCATCGCCATCACCGGGCCGAAGTTGCGCGCGGCCTTGCGGTATGTGAGGTTGCCCCACCGGTCGCCGCGCTCGGCCTTGATGAGCGCCAGGTCGCCGTGGATGGGGTATTGGAGCACAAAAGGTCGGCCGTCGATCACTCGCGTCTCGTGGCCTTCGGCCAACTCGGTGCCATAGCCGGTGGGGCAGAAGAAGGCGCCGATGCCAGCACCCGCGGCTCGGATGCGTTCAGCCAGGTTGCCCTGCGGCACCAGTTCCAGCTCGATCCTGCCGGCGCGGTAGAGCCCGTCGAAGACGTAGCTGTCGGCTTGGCGCGGGAAGCTGCAGATGATCTTGCGCACACGGCCGGCCTTAAGCAGCGCGGACAAGCCCTTGTCGCCGTTTCCGGCATTGTTGTTAACAACGGTGAGCTCTTTCGCGCCCTGCTCGATCAGCCCGTCGATGAGTTCGCCCGGAATGCCAGCAGTGCCGAAGCCGCCAATCAGCACCGTGGCGCCGTCGTGTGTACCTTCCAGCGCCTCAGCCACCGAGCGCGCGATCTTGTTTATCATGAGTATGCCTACGGTTGAAACAGAAGAGAATTTGTCCCGAACAAGCGTTCGGGCGTTTTGCCGACCCCGTCGAGAACGGATCCCGATGCTGTTTCAGTTTTCGATGAGCACGCAAGAAGCGAGATCCTCGGCTGGTCGGCCAGGCGGCGTCGGCATCAGCTTCGTGCCAGGATCTGTCATTGCCGAAGGCGCGGTTGCCGCCGTTCCCGTTGTGAGATTCGGCGATGGGCAGGACATCGATGGCTGAAACGATCGGATGCTAGGGATTTGTCAGCTCGGCAATCAGCTCGTGTACTCGCGGCCACTCGCCATAGCCGGAGGCGGGGTTGAGGTGCCCCACGGTACCTAGGTCGACAAGGCGGCTGCCCCATTCGGATGCCAGCGTGGCAACACGGTCAAAACTGGCGAGAGGGTCATTTCGGCTCGCCGCCACAATACTTGGAAATGGCAGCGCAGTTCTGGGAACCGGCAGCCATCCGTTCTCGTCCAGAACCTCCATCGATGAATGGCCTGCGGGCATGGGGACCTCGAAATCCGGTGGTGTCGCGAGGAGAGCACCGTGAATTGCACGGTTGTGGCGCTTCGCCCACTGAACGGTGATCATCACGCCCGCACTGTGCGCGACAAGGACAATGGGGCCGCCGATGCGTGCGATTACGGCGTCGAGTGCCGCAACGCGCGCGCCGCAATTGAGTTTGTCCTGCTCCAGCGGTGGTACCGACACCGCATTCGGCAGGCTTGCCTCCAGCAGCGTTTGCCAATGCTGGGGAACGTGATCGCGCAAGCCTGGGACAACGAGGATGGTTGGCTTCATCTTGGCAATGATTGGGAGTTTGGATTGGAATTCGGCACGACGGGCATCGGCCAGCCGGCGCCCCATTGCTGCATAAGCGACTCCTTCTTGCCCTGAGTCCCCCGCGCGGCCACGCTTTTGTTACTCGTTCAAGTTGACATTAAATTGCTTGATAATCTTTCCAATCTTCTCAAAGCCATCTCTTTCGACTTTCTCCAGGGAGTCGATCGATTGCGGCTGCACTGGCTCCAGCCCCAAATCCGTCAACCGCTTTTGCACCGACGCGGCCGACGCGGCCTTGTAGATGGCAGTACGGATCTTCTCTGCCAATTCCATAGGAACACCGGATGGAACGATGGCCACGGCCAGGTTGCTAAAGTTGATCTCCGGGTATCCCAGTTCAGCGAAGGTCGGTACGTTAGGAAGACTTGGCGAGCGGTTGTTGGCGATCACTGCATAGGGCTTCAGCTTGCCGCCGCGAATCAGTGGCAGCGAGGTTGCGATACCGTCAACCATGATAGGAATCTGCCCACCCATGACCTGGATCAGCGCGGGAGGAGAGCCAACGAACGGCACGTGTTGCATCTTGAAGCCGGCATGCTCGCCAAGCATCAACCCGGCGTAGTGCGAAGCCGATCCGATTGCGTAGGAGGCGAACGTATCCTTTTGGGGATTGGCCTTGAGATAGGCGATCAAGCCTTTGAAGTCTGTCGCAGGCAGATCAGGACTTCCGACCAGGACGAAGCCGGACCGGGCAAATGCTGCAACCGGCTTGATGTCCTTGAGGGGCGAAAAGTTCTGTTTGATGACGTGCGGGATCTCCGTGAGAATATTGTCGTAGGCAATCATGATGGTCTGTCCATCCGCTGGCGACGACAGCAAGGATGCAACAGCGACATTGCCGCCAGCGCCGCGCTTGTTGTCCACGAAAAACGGGACACCGACATCCCTGGAGAGCTGATCAGCCAGAACGCGGGCAACTACGTCCATCGAACCGCCCGGGACAGCGGGTACCACCACCCTGACCGGCTTGTTAGTCCAGGCATAAGCACCACCTGCTGCCGTCAGGGTCAACGCAGCGCAGAGCACTGCTCGAGCGCACGCATTTCGGGAAAAGAACATCAACATCCAGGTCTCCTTTGATCTTTGATTTATAACGCCGCGCGCAAATAATCCACAGGTCATCCGGTCCGGGGGCTCCCCATAGGACGACCCGCGTCGACGCCAATCGCGCCTATGCAACGGCCCAGGTCGGCTGACCGCGCTCTTTTTCCCGGCGATTGGGTAGGTAGCCGACCTTCTGCAGCGTTTCGTCGATTGTCTTGTATTGTTCTCCGATTCGGTAGATGCGGCGTGCTTCATCGGCGGTGGCCACGTCCCGATACAGGCTACGAGACATGTTCACCAGGCGCTCGACCTGCTGGACGGAGGTAAGGTGCTCTCCCTTGCGGCCCCACAGCGTGTCCTCGATGCCGCAACGCACATGGAAACCCATGGCAATCGCCATCGTGGTCAGTGGGTGGACGTAGCGCATGAAGGATTCGACGGTGAAGACCGCGTTCTCCGGCAGACGGTTGACCATCTCCAGCAGGTTCCGCGGATTCGGTCCCTCGGATCCACCCCCAAGCTGAACCCAGTTCACCAGCAGCGGTCCCTTGTAGATGCCGCGGCGGATCAGGCGCTCGATGGACTCCAGCTTGCCGATTTGCCCAACCATGAAATGGGGTTGAATGCCGGCGGCCTGCAGCCGCTTGAGGTGCTCCTCCACAAACACAGGGCCAGCCTCATAGGACATGTTGCGATAGGCCTCGTAGAGGGCCGGCTCGGCGAGGGAAGTTCCCGCGAACTCTTCCTTGGGGTGAAGCTCCGTGATGTTCATCGTGGCGCTGTTGACCACGATCGTGACCTGGTCCGGCTTGGGATCAAGTTCGGCCAACATGTGGCGCGTGTCATCCGACAGCCACTTCGCGGCTGAGCCGTCTCCTTCGGGTGCAAACGAAATGGATCCACCCACCTGCAGAATCATTTTGGGCACAGCATCGCGGAGCCGGGCCAGCAGCTCATTGAACATCGAGAGCCGCTTGCTGCCCTTGCCATCTGCTTCGCGCACATGCACGTGCAGCACGGTGGCTCCGGCGTTGTAGCAATCCACGGCCTTCTGGACCTGATCGTCCATGCTAACGGCGATGTCATCCGAATCCCGGGGGAGGAATTGCGGACCGTAGGGAGCGACCTGAATGACCAGCGGCTCCTGGTTCTCGGGCAGCAGGGAGTCGTCAACAAATTGCATCTTCTTTACCTCGTTACGATGACAGGGAGGGCGGCTGCATGGCATGGATGGCTGGCCAAGGCTGCCTGCGCGCCAACAGGAGTGCGGACTTTGCTGAGTGGCTCAGCGGCCCGGAGACTCGACATGAGTGTGACCCCAAATCTTCCGATCTGATGTACATTACGGGACGTCATATATCCAGTTCGGGACATTTAGGGAAAACCAGATGACGTACCTCGTACGAGCCACGGCGCTAACGAACTACGTCCGAGTGGCTCGCGAAGTAGGGCTCGACCCCTACAAGCAGTTGACCAAGGCTGGTATTCGTCGGGCCACGCTGCTGGACCCCGATGCAATGATTGCCGCGGATGCACTGCGCAGTCTGTTGGCTGAGTCGGCGAGCGCTGCCGGTGTGGAAGACTTCGGTCTGCGCATGGCTGAAACTCGCCAGTTGACCGACCTAGGGCCTCTGGGCTTTGCGATCCAGGGTGAGCCTACGCTGCGCAAGGCACTGGAATCGATGATGCGCTACTTGCGGCTGCAGAGTGAGAGCGTCGTTATGGCCATCGAAGAACTCGACGAACTTGTCGTGATTCGTGAAAGTCTCCTGACGGATGGACAGGCGCCCCAGCGGCAGTCGATCGAGTTGGTCGTCGGTGGTGTGTATCGATTGTTGAGACGCTTCTTGGGGGATCCCTGGAAGCCACGCAGCATCTGTTTTTCACATGCACCGCCATCGGGGCCGACAGGACATGCGCGCGTCTTCGGCATGCCGGTGCTGTTCAACCAGGAGTTCGATGGCATCGTGTGTCGTGCCGCCGATCTGGATGCGCCGCTGGCTGCCTACGATCCCCTGATGGCATGGGAAGTGCGGCAGCATCTCGATACATTGCTGGCCGGTTCCAATCTTGCGTTCCCTGATGTCGTTCGTAGACTCGTGCTTGCCCTGCTCCCGTCCGGCAAATGCTCCGTTGATAGCGTCGCCCAGCATCTCAGAGTCGACCGGCGCACCGTACACCGTCGGCTGGCCAAGGACGGCGAGAGCTACTCTGGAATTTACAACGGGGTGCGAGCGGACTTGGCCGCGCGCCTTGCCAGATCGGAGGCTCGTCCCTTGGCCGAATTGGCGGCGCTGCTGGGTTTCGGCACGGCAAGCTCTTTCGCACGATGGTTTGGTGGCCACTTCGGTTGCACGGTGTCCGAATGGAGAGCACGCCATCGCGCGACATCGACAGCCCCCACCAGTCCGGACCAGCCCGAGGCACCGAGGTGAGATCCCGAGTCGCAGCGCTACTTGTGGATGGCTCGTCAAAGCAGAGGCTCTTACCTTGGGCTCTCTTCCCGACATTTGACTTTGCTGGCGGCTTGGTATCGGTCCCTGTCAGTGTTTACGCGTATTGGCACGAAAAATAAAAAATATGGCGCGAAAACTAAAGTCCGTTTTCAGCGTTGCCATATAGTGGTCAACAACTTCTCGATGTGCATTCACTCCCATCCGCAGAGGCCAGAGCGGTGAGGTAGCCAATCCCCGCGGAGGCCGGCTGCAGTCTTTCGCTGGCTCTCTGCACAGGGGGCTTGCGCGAATGCCAGCCATGCATGCGGGGAGCGCTCTTAGAGCGTATCGATAACAGACGTCATTTTCTTGGAGACATTCACATGCCAAAGGCAATCAGACTGTACGAAACCGGTGGTCCGGAAGTCCTGAAGTTCGAAGATGTAGAGGTCGGCGAGCCGGGGCCAGGGCAGGCCCGCGTCCGACATAGTTACATCGCAGTCAACTTCATCGACATCTACCATCGGACAGGCTATTACCCGCTGGCACTACCGAACGGTTTGGGCTCGGATGCTGTAGGTGTGGTTGAGGCTGTCGGGCCAGGCGTGACGGATATCCGCGTTGGGGATCGAGTCGGCTACATGTCGGGGCCACAGGGAGCATACTCAGAGGTTCGCGTGATGCCGGCGGACGTACTGATTCCGCTGCCGGACGGCGTTTCCGATCGCACGGCTTCCACGCTTATCATGAAGGGGATGACGGCGCAGTATCTGTTCCGCCAGGTCTATCCGCTCAAAGGTGGCGAGACGATTCTCTACCACGCCGCTGCCGGCGGCGTCGGCTTGATTGCCTGCCAGTGGGCCCGCGCCCTCGGTGTAACCATGATCGGCACGGTGAGCAGCGACGAGAAGGCAGAGGTTGCCAAGGCGAACGGTTGCACGCATACGATTGTCACAACTCGCGAGGACATCGCTAAGCGCGTACGCGAGCTCACAGACGGGAAAGGCGTTCCGGTCGTATTCGACTCCGTTGGAAAGGACACATTGCAAGCGTCGCTGGACAGTCTGCAAGTGCGCGGAACCCTCGTCACTAACGGAACCAGCTCCGGTCCAGTGTCCTTCGATGCGCTGACCCTCGCGCAGAAGGGCTCGCTGTGGGTCACCCGCCCAGCGATGGCGCACTACGCAAAGCCGCGCTCGCACGTGCAATCCATGGCAAAGGAGCTGTTTGATCTCGTCCTGGCCGGAAAAATCACGAGCGAGCCGAAGCAAACATACGCGCTGGCGGAAGCGGCCAAAGCGCATCGACTGCTGGAGTCGCGTCAGACTACCGGCGCAACTGTATTGGTCCCGTAAATCTCAAGGATCGCCATCCTGCGGGAAATAGAATCTTTGGGAGTTATTGCATCATGCAAGTTGAGCAACTAAATTACGCCCTTGGCGCCGAACTCAAGGGCATCAAGCTGGCTGACGCCATTCACGACGAAGGACTGTTCGCAGAGATTCGCGCTGCGCTGTTCAAGCACCGTGTGCTTTTTCTCCGCAATCAGGAGATGAGCCGCGCCGAGCACGTCGCGTTTGCACGCCGCTTTGGCGATCTGGAAGATCATCCAGTTGTGGGCGGCGATCCCGAGCATCCAGGACTCGCACGCATCTATAAGACGCCGGATCAGTCGCGAGATCGCTACGAAAACTCGTGGCATTCCGACGCGACCTGGCGCGAGGCGCCACCATTTGGCGCCGTGCTGCGCTGTGTCGAATGTCCTTCGATGGGGGGCGACACCATGTGGGCCAACATGGCGCTGGCCTACGAAAGATTGCCCGATTACATCAAGGAGAAGATCGCCGATCTGCGGGCACGCCACAGCATCGAAGCAACTTTCGGAGCGGCCATGCCGACCGAGAAACGCCTGGCACTCAAGGCTCAGTACCCGGACGCCGAACATCCGGTCGTGCGCACACATCCGGAGACCGGCGAGAAGATCCTGTATGTAAATGTGTTTACCACGCATTTCACCAATTTCCACACCGCAGCCCACGTCCGATTCGGCCAGGACGCCAATCCTGGCGCCGCCGACCTGCTGCGCTACCTGATCAGCCAGGCCTACATTCCCGAGTATCAGGTGCGCTGGCGTTGGGCGCCAAACAGCGTTGCAATCTGGGACAACAGTGCCACGCAACATTATGCGGTGATGGACTATCCGCCTTGTTTCCGCAAGATGGAGCGAGCGGGAATCATTGGAAGCAAACCGTTTTGAACACCGCCATGCAAGACAACCTGATCACGCCGACGCCGTCGGCCTACACGTACCCGCTCCTCGTCAAGCAGTTGCTCCTGAACGCGTTGAGCATTCATGGCGACCAGGAAATCACCTATCGCGGGGAATTGCGTTACAGCTTCCGCCAGTTTCGTGAGCGAGTCGGCCAACTCGCATCCATGCTGGCCGGGCTGGATGTCCGGCACGGCGCCACCGTGGCGGTCATGGACTGGGACAGCCATCGTTACCTCGAAAGCTACTTCGCCATCCCGATGATGGGCGCCACGCTCTTCACGGTCAATGTGCGGCTGTCGGCCCAACAGATCCTCTATACCCTGAACGACGCCCGGGCCGAGATCGTGCTGGTGCATGCGGACTTCGTCCCAGTGCTCGAAGAAATCAAGGCGGAGCTCAAGTCGGTGCGCAAGGTGGTCGTGCTGGGCGACGGCGAAGCCGTTCCCGCGAGCAAGTTGCCAGTGGCGGGCGAGTACGAGGAACTGATGGCGCGCGCTGCAGCGGACTTCGCGTTCCCCGACTTCGATGAAAGGACGCGCGCTGCTACGTTCTACACGACGGGCACCACCGGCGACCCGAAGGGCGTAGCCTACAGCCACCGTGACATCGTCATGCACGCCATGGCCACGGCGATGAGCCTGTGCGCGCCGCGCGACGGCCAGCGGCTGCATCGCGAAGATGTCTACATGCCGATCACGCCGATGTTCCACGTTCTTGCCTGGGGCATGCCGTATATCGCGGTCATGCTGGGGCTCAAGACCGTGCTGCCGGGACGTTACATCCCCGAGCGCCTGGTCAGGCTGCGCCAGTCGGAAAAGGTCACCTTCTCCCACTGCGTGCCCACCATCCTCCAGATGGTGCTCCAGGCAGCCGACGCGCAAGGGCAGGACCTGTCGGGCTGGAAGCTCATTACCGGCGGTTCCGCCTTGCCGCCCGCGCTGTGCGAGGCGGCACTCGACCGCGGCATGGATGTCTTCACCGCCTACGGCATGTCGGAGACGGGCCCCATCGTCTCCCTGGCGCAACTGCCGCCGGGATACAAGCCGACGGATCGCCAGGAAGAGGTGCGGCTGCGCTGCTCGACCGGCCGTCCGGTGCCGTTTGTCGACTTCCGGGTTGTCGACGAAAACATGAATGACGTTAAGCGCGACGGAAAGCAGCAAGGCGAGATCGTCCTGCGCTCGCCGTTCCTCACGCAGGGCTACACCGGGAAGCCCGAGGCGTCCGAAGAACTCTGGGCCGGCGGCTATCTGCATACCCAGGACATCGCCGTCATGACGCCCGATGGGTTCGTTCAGATCGTCGACCGCATCAAGGACGTGATCAAGACGGGCGGCGAATGGGTGTCCTCCATCGAGGTTGAGAGCCTGATCATGGACGTGGCCGGCGTGCAAGAGTGCGCGGTGGTCGGCGTGCGGGACGAGAAATGGGGCGAGCGGCCGATGGCATTCGTCGTTCGCACGGCGGACACGAGTGTCGGGGTTGAGGCGATCCGTGACCGGCTAATGCACCACGTCGAACTGAAACGGATCAGCAAGTACGCCGTTCCGGAGCTGAACCGCATCGCTTTCGTCGAGGAGATCCCGAAGACGAGCGTCGGCAAGATCAACAAGAAGCTGTTGCGCGAGCGCGTTGCGCACCTGCTGGACGAACTGGCCGGCACCGGGCAGGAACGTGCCGCAGTCGACCGGGCGGCAGCATGACGAGCCAACCTCAACCGGACGATATGACGAAGCTGGTACCGGTGGCGCAGACGGGCGAACTCCCGCCGGGCCAGCGCAAGCTGGTCTTCATCGACGGCAGGAGCATCGTCCTGTTCAACATTGATGGCGCTCTCCATGCCATCGACAACTCATGCCCCMATAACGGGGCGTCGCTGGCCAACGGTCGCCTTGAGGGAAGCGTATTGCAATGCCCGGCCCATGGCTTGCGCTTTGATCTGGCGAAGTCCTGCGAGCCCGGCTCGGCAAGCCTGTGCCTGCGCAGGTTTCAGCTTCGGGAAGCGGAAGGAAGCCTGATGTTGCTGGTGGAGTCCTCTACTGCGCCATAAAGGTGGCACCGGCGGCGCCGAGGCAGCTCTGCTTGATGTAATGCTCCTCGCGGCATGATTGCCGGCTCGGGCGTTGGTTGGCTTGACGGCGTGAGGGGCAGGGCCGGGAAGCCGTCGATGATGCCTTCACAGATTAAGGCGTACGTCAGTGTTCGGCGTAAGGCCACGGAGCCCGTGTCCCCGGGCAACCGGCCCAACCCGAGACAGCAATCATGCAAAGCCAAAGACAATCCGCTAGCGGGATGTTGTACTCGCTGACCCAACTCCACAGGGAAGTGCGTAGCATGAGCCAGCGATTGCATGAACAGGCGACTGCGCAGGCTCGTGGCGACAACAGCGACTACTTCGCTTATGTATCGGGGTTGGTCGATGATCTGATCTGTCGGGGGGATGCGCGCGAAAGAGTCGTGTGTTTCGCGTCGGCAGCGGAGTTCGGAATATCCATGCAGCACCAGAGCGAGCGCTGCCTGCTGGCCGCTATGCAGACGGGCTCGGATGCCATCAGGGTGTTGTACTGGACTGCAGTTCGTCGCCTGGCCAATTGCTGGACTCGGGTTTCCCAGAGCCCGAACTCGGAGCATTCCGAAACCGGTAACGAGGCGCATCATGCCGGCTCGCACAAGCTCCCTGCTGTCCACAAGAGCGGTGCCAGTATGGAATCGCGGAAAGCAGCTTTGTGCAGGCGGTGCGAAGAGCTTCGCATGGGTTCGCGCAACGCCAGCGGTCACTGCGCGCTGTACCCAATCTCGGAACGATATTTTCAATGCATTGGCGGGAGCGTGTTTTCCGAGGCAATCCAGCATCGATGCAGCATGTGCGCGACAGCGTGGACACAGCATCGGAACGCTGCCAGCCCATTCGTGAACTGGTCACAAGACAGGTAGTTTAACCACAAGCTGCTAGCGAGAAGCCGGTCCGAAATGCCGCCCGGCTCTGCTGCTGCGCTAGCTGGTGGCCGCTGGATACCTCGGCCCCAAGGCGGCGCGTGGCGTGTAGGTGCTCAGCAAACAGGATCGCGCGTGGGGCTGTTAGCCGCCGAGGTGCCGGCGGACAGCTTGAAATCCAAACGATTCGTTACCCCTCACTCACGCAACGCACCTCCGACAGCAAGCCACCACCGAGCCCCATGCAGGCACTGCCCTTGCCGGGGCTTCTGGCGTGACATCCTGCTCCAACCTTCACGGCAATACCCCCGCGCAGCTATGGACAAACTAGCCACATCAGGCTTCCGCGGACGAGAGCCAAAGCGCATCCAGCAGTTGCTGCTACTATGTGGCAACGCAGAAAAATGACTTTAGTTTTAGCGCCATATTCTTTAGTTTTCATGCCGCTGCGCGTAAACACCAAGAGGGCCCTATGCCGATCCGCCAGCGAACTCAGATGCCCGGAAGCGAACCCAAGGCGAGAGCCGCCGCTCTGACGAGCTACCCGCAGGTAGCGCTGCGACTTGGGCTGAATCCCAACGAGCTCATGCGCCGGTTCGGGCTGAATCCGGCCATCTTGATGAACCGGGAACAACGTATCCCGTTTGCGGCTGTGTGTCGCTTGCTCGAGGCGACTGCCCGTGAGGCATCTACACCATCTGTCGGCATTCAAATGGCCGAGGCACGCACGGCCTTCGATTTCGGGGTTGTCGGGCTTCTACTAACGCACAAGCGCACATTGCGTGAAGTATTGCTAGCCATGGTCCAGTACCGGCATTTGTTAAACGATGCCTTGGGGCTCTACATTGAGACTTCGGGCACGCAGGTGATCATCCGCGAAGAGATTCTTGGCGAGATTGGTGAGTGGCCGCAGCAGACCATCGAACTTGCGATAGGGGTCCTGGCGCGTACCTGCGCATCTGTGCTTGGCGCTCACTGGCGACCAGTTAGCGTGCACTTCACACACTCCGCGCCGCCAGACCTGCGCGCTCACCGGCGCCTCTTCGGTTGCCCGCTGGTCTTCAAGAGTGATTTCAACGGATTCATTTGTCTCGTCAGCGATCTCGATCAACCGAATCCGATGGCAGATCCCGCGTTAGTGCGCTATGCGGAGGGCCTCGCGAAATCTCTTGGTGCTGCCGGTCCGCAAGCTATTGCGGCCGAAGTGCGCAACGCGATCTACTTGCTGCTTCCTGTTGAGCAGGCAGCGATAGAACACGTGGCGGGTCAACTCCATACTAGTGTGCGCACTCTGCAGCGGCATCTCGAAGAGGCAGGTACGACTTTCTCGAATCTGGTAGAGGAAGTGCGGCGGGAGCTAGCGATCCGCTACATGAGCAACGAGCGTTACTCGATCGGCCGCGTGGCCACATTGCTGGGTTACACGCAGCAGGCATCCTTCACACAGTGGTTCTCGCGCCATTTTGGAATGGCACCCAGGGCTTGGCGGGCAGGAAGACGGAAGTGACGCGCTCCTATCCTGATCCCATCCCGATCTGCGCAGTCCTGCAGCGAATACAGCTATAGAGCGCTAATCTCTGGGCGTAAAATGCGGCACGCATGCACATGCCTGCCGGTGGGAAGCCGAAGACGCCTTGTCGCGAGCACCGCCGGTCAGTCCTCCCCACCTTTGCCTTCGTTACCCCCATGAGCAATGTCGTCGCCAGGCTAGCGATCAATCAGTCTGAACTCTTTGTCAATTGGCCCGCCGAGGCCATCGCCAGATTGGTCGATGCCGCGGATGTCGTGACGATGGAAGCGCATGCTTGTGTCAAGCGGTCCGGCGAATCTGCGGACTATCTCTACCTTCTCGCGACCGGGTCGATGCAGCTTTCCCGTGTGTCGTCGACGGGGCGGGAGTTCACTGCATGGCTGTATTTCGCAGGCGATTTCCATGGTATCGGGCCCGCCCTGACGGATACGCCCTTCCTATACACCGCAACCTGCAAGGAGCCGACGACGCTTGTCCGGATTCCGGCAACGGTGCTGCGCGAACTCGTCTACAGCGATGGACGGCTTGCAGCCGCGTTTTTCGCCGTGCTGGACCGCCGGTACCGCGAGACACTCGCTCGCCACGAGAGCGCGACCATGCATTCCACGCGGGAGCGGATCGGCACCCTGCTGTGCTCGTTCCTCGCGCGCAACATCCGTTGCTATGCCGCTGGCGAGGTCAACCTGTCGCAGGATGAGATCGCGACGATGCTCGGCACACGCCGACAAGTGGTGAACCGGGCGCTACGAGAGTTGGAGGCCGAGGGCATCGTCCGTGTCCAGTATGGCCGCGTGACAGTGCTGGACATGGCGAAGCTGTCGGGGCTGGCGCAAGAGGGCGAGTGACCCGGCGCCGTCGGCAAGGGGTGCAGCGTGACGTTTCAGAGGTCCAACGTCAGTTCGCGTGACTGTGCGCGCGAGCAACAGATCATCATCGTAGATCCGGCTGCGCGCTCCGCGTCCGAAAGGACGAGGTCCCTATGATCGGGAATGCCGGCGAGAATGCCTGTCTCGCAGGCGCGGCAGACTCCGCTCATGCATGAGTAGGGGACTTCCACGCCCGCGTCGAGCACGGCTTCGAGGATATTGGTGCCGGGTCCAATGACAAGTCTTTTCTGCGTGCGAGAGAGAATGACCGTGAACGCATCGCCGGCCCCGGCACCCGCTTCAGGTGGCGTGACGGGCTGTGGCGCGGCGAAGTATTCGCGATGCACTCGGGCTGGATCGCGGCCCTCGCATGCCGTTTCGAAGGCCCGCAGCATCGGAACGGGACCGCAGCAGTACAAGTCGACGTCGTTGGCGCAGGAAGCGACGATGCCTGGGATATCCAGCATCTTCTCCTTGGCGCCACCATCAGAGTTCAGGTGGACGGCGTTGCCCGTTTCCTTGGCGAGCGCAACAAGTTCGTCGGCGAATGCGGCGTTTTCGCGTGCGCGTACAGCGTAGTACAGCTCCCACGTGCCGCCGCTGTACGCCAGGCGCTGGGCCATGCTCCACAGCGGTGTAATGCCTATGCCGCCCGCGAAGAATACGGTATGCCGGGCCGATTCGCGCAATGGGAAGCTGTTTCGTGGCGCGGAGATGGCGATGGTTGCGCCCACACGCAGCGTTTCATGCAGGTAACGCGAGCCGCCGCGGCCGGCAGGATCCAGGCTCGCCGCGATGACATAGCGGTGACATTCGCCCTGCAGGTTAACGAGAGAATAGCTGCGCACAAGCCCATTCGGCAGGAACAGGTCGATATGCGCGCCCGCGGTGACGGCGGGCCATGTCTGACCGTCGGAAGGCCGCAGTTCGAAGCCATGGATACCTTCGGCAAGCCAGTGGATCGCGTGTAGCCGGGCGTTTAGTCGTTGCATGATGTCTCCGGGATCGGGCGCCCATGTGCAGATGATCTTATGCACGCCCTTGTACGACGATTCTCTGTTCGAGTGACCCACGCAACAAGCGCCGGTGCGCCGGGATTGTCCGCAAAGTTGCACTCCCCCACTCCCAATGTGGCCGGCAGGCGCCGGGAGGGCCGACACCCGCCCGCATCGGAGACCGGGCGCCGGTGAAAGCAACAATCAATACAGTTCGCCGGTTGCGCGCCTCGACTGCGATCGCGGGCAGATCCAGAATTCTCCCAATCGCGTTGACGGTACTGGAGGCAGAAGGATGAACGAAGACTACATCAGGCTTGGACGGTTCCAGGTCGGCAACCGGATCGTGACCGGTTGCGTGGAAGGGGACGAAATCAACATCTTGCACGACGGCGACGCGCTGGCGGCAGTGCTCGCAGCGGGCATTCCTGCCGGCCTGTCGCGCGTGCCATTGCGCGATGCGGTGATGCTGCCGCCGGTCGATCCTGCCGCGCGCATCTTCGCGGTGGCGATCAACTACCAGGCGCATGGCGTCGAGTCGGCGGCCAGGCCGCCGGAGCGCCCGCTCATTTTCTACAAGGCGCCTTCGAATTTCGTAGCGCACGGCGGCGTGCTGAATCCCAACCGGGACGTCACGGCGCAACTCGACTACGAAGGCGAGATCGCGGTGGTCATCGGCCGGCCCTGCAAAGCAGCGAAGCCGGAGACCGCACTTAGCTTTGTCTCCGGCATCTGTGCGTTCAATGACGGGTCGGCCCGCGACCTGGTCAAACTGCCCGCCGGCAACAGCTTCTGGCCGGACTGGACCGCAGCCAAGGGGCTCGACGGCGCTTCCGCGCTTGGTCCGACGATCGCGTGCGGCAAGGGGCTGGTCGATGCCCTGCAACGCAGGACGCTGACCATCACCACCCGGCTCAATGGCGATGTGGTGCAGCAAGGCGCCATGTCGGACATGATCTTTTCGACCGAGCAGATCATCGCCACGCTGTCTTCCTACATGACCTTGCTGCCCGGTGACGTCATCGCGACCGGGACGCCGGCTGGCGTCGGCGCGACCACCAACCGTTTTCTGAATACAGGCGACGCGCTCGACATCGAGGTCAGCGGCATTGATACATTGCGCGTGAAGGTAGGCTAACCATGAATCCACACAACACCAGTCCGGTGGAACACAAAATGATTCGGGAAACCCGGGTAGCGCAACTGGCGCAAACCGGGGCGGGCACCCCCATGGGGCAACTGCTGCGCCGTTTCTGGCATCCGGTGGCGCTGTCGCGCGACGTAGCCACGGGCAGCGCCAAAGCGGTGCGGCTGCTGGGCCAGGACCTCGCTCTCTATCGCGGCGAGAGTGGCGAGCCGCACCTCGTGGCTGGGCGCTGCGCACACCGGCTGACGATGCTGCACACGGGATGGATCGAAGGCGAGGAGATCCGATGCATGTACCACGGCTGGAAGTTCGACGGCAGCGGACGCTGCGTCGAGCGGCCCGCGGAGCGGCATTGCCGCGAGGCGAACATCCGCATCGGGGCATATCCGGTCCATGAATACTGCGGCGTGATCTTCGCGTACCTTGGCGAAGGCGAGACGCCGGCCTTCGACCTGCCCCGCAAGGCAGTATTCGAAACGCCCGGCATGCTGCTGTTCCAGCGCAAGGAGATCTGGCCGTGCAACTGGTTGCAAAACGTCGAGAATTCGCTGGACGCTGTGCATGTCAGCTTCGCGCACCAGATGGGCAAGGTCGGCGCCTTCGGAGAGGCCATCACCACCGAAGTGCCGGCACTCAGCTACCGTGAAACGGAAGCCGGCATCTGCCAGACGGCCGTGCGTGGCGGCTCGCAAGTGAGGGTGAGCGACTGGACGTTTCCCTACGGCAACCACGTCAACATTCCCGGCGTCGACCCCCGTGATCCGTGGACCGAGGTATCGCACTGGATGGTACCCATCGACGACACACGAACGATGCGGCTTGCATTGTTCGCGACACCTTCCACCACGCCCGAGGCGGACAGCAAGCTCGTCAGCTATTACCGCGAATGCGAAGGCTATAACTCCGCGGATCATCACGACGACCTGTTCGCCGGGAGGTATCCTACCGATCCGCTGATCCGACTCACGAGCGCGCAAGACTATGTGGCGCTGATTGGCCAGGGCGTCATCGCGGACCGCATGAACGAGTGCCTGGGCGCTTCCGATGTCGGCATTGCCATGCTGCGACGAATCCTGACGCGAGAGATCGACTTGGTGGCGGCCGGAGCTCCCACCAAGGCATGGCGCCGTCTCGACCGCCCTTCGGCGCTGTTCACCGAGGCCGGCCCCCAAGTCACGGCGTAGCCACCGCTGGAGGCCGTCTAGCGCATCCAGAAGAGCAAGAGGAGACAAAGTGTCCAATAGAAGAAACGTGATGAAGGCGGCGTGTGCCTTGCTGCTGGCCGGTGGCGTCTGGTGGCAAGATGCGCTCTGCACGCCGCTGTATCCCGCCAAGCCGATCACCCTGGTACTGCCGGTTGCCGCCGGCAACGGCGCGGACATCGTGGCTCGCTTGCTCGCGCATCAGATTGGCATGCAGATCGGGCAGGCGGTGGTCGTGGAGAACCGGCCCGGCGCGGGCAGCGTTGCCGCCATCAAGTACGCGGCGAACGCCAGCCCGGACGGCTACACGCTGGTCTTCATTGGTAGCGCTAACGCGCTGAGCCAGTCGCTGTACAAGTCGCCACCCTACGACGTGCTGCACGACCTGGTACCGGTGTCGGATATCGCGAGGACCGACATTGCGATCCTGACTGGCAAGCGGTCGAAGTTCAATAGCGTCAAGGACTTTATCCGCGCGGCGCGCGAGCAACCTGGCCGCCTGACGGCGGGGATCAGCCTGCTGGGCACGACCGGGCACCTGATGGCCGAGCTCTTCAAGGCCAGGGAGAAGCTGGATTTCTCGATCGTGCCGTTCAAGACATCTTCCAATCTCCACACCTCGCTGATGAATGGCGATGTGGATGTGGCGTTCGATCTCGCGCCGCCAGCGCTGGCACAACTGCGCGCCGGCGGGCTGCGCGCGCTGGCCATCGGCTCGGGCACCCGTTCGGACATCCTGCCGGATGTGCCCACGCTGAAGGAACTCGGCTATGAGAACTACGAGATCGTATCGACCATGCAGATCGCCGCGCCAGCACGCACGCCCGTGCCGATCGTCGAACGGCTGAACCTGGAAATCCAGCGCGCACTGAGTCAGCCCGAGTTGCAGAAGCGGTTCAGAGACCAGGGATTCGCCACTGCAGGCGGCACAGCCACGCAAGCGCGCGAGCATGTCGCTGGAGAAGTGGAGAAGTGGCGAAACGTGATTCGAGCGACCCAGATCGAACTGCAATAGGGCAGCGTATTGCGGTGAAGGCGGGGCGCAGCATATCAGGAGCGACGAGTCACAGGCTCTTCATCGCGCCGCTGGCGGGAAGCGTGTGACGCTACCTCCGCCAATCTGATACGAAAGGCGCAGGCCCCAATAAGCGCTACCGTCCCGCCGCTGTCCACCCTCCATCGTGATACCCCACGTGCCTGGCGCACGTGAGGGGGCGCTGCGACTTCTCGCTGGGAGCCGACGGCTCCTGCCACGAGGTACCGGCTTGCTGCCTGCTGTATTTCCGCGCTCCGCGCCCCCACGCAGAGTCTGCCAATCAATCCCCATTACAGGGTTTCAGGCCCGCCAAAGAGATGAATAACGCCCTTGCCCGTACCGGAACAACGCTTGACGACAAGTATCAGGCCCAGGAGGGCTGGCTCTACATGACCGGCATGCAGGCCTTGGTGAGATTGCCCATCCAGCAGCGCCTGCGCGACACGGCAGCGGGATGGAACACCGGTGCCTATATCTCGGGCTATCGCGGATCGCCCGTCGGTCGCTACGACATGGAACTCTGGGCGGCAGAAACACTGCTCAAGGAACACAACATCCAGTTCCGTGCCGGTCTGAACGAAGACCTTGCCGCCACGGCGATCTGGGGTGCCCAGTATGTGGGTAGCTTTCCGGGCGCCAGGGTCGATGGCGTGTTCGGCATCTGGTACGGCAAGGGACCTGGCGTGGACCGCTCGGGCGACGTCTTGCGTCACGCAAATCTCGCTGGCACATCGCCCAAGGGCGGCGTCGTGTGTCTGGCGGGCGACGATCACGGCGCCAAGTCTTCCACGGTGGCGAACTTCTCGGACCAGATATTCATCGCCGTCGGGATGCCGGTGCTCTATCCGTCGAACACGCAAGAACTGCTGGACTATGGCCTGCACGGGATCGCGATGTCACGCTTCAGCGGCTGCTGGGTCGGCATGAAAGTGGTCACCGACGTGGTGGAGGGCGGCGGCTCCGTCTACGTGTCGCCGGATTCGCCGCAGATCCGGATGCCAGAATCAGCACGCGACGCCGCTGACATGCTGGAGAGCGACGGATACCATATCCGCAGCGTCGACGCGCCGCTGCCGCAGGAAGAACGGCTGTATCACCATAAGCACCAGGCGGTGATGGCGTATGCGCGTGCCAATGGGCTCAATCGCGTGACCCTGGACCCGGACCATGCCAAGATCGGCATCGTTTCCGCCGGCAAGTCCTGGCAGGACGTGCTCGAGGCCATGACCAGCCTTGGGCTGGATGAGGCGCGTGCCGCCGAACTGGGCATCCGTCTGCTTAAAATCGGCATGATCTGGCCGCTGGATCCCGCAATCGTCCGCGAGTTCGCGCAAGGCCTCGAAACGATCATCGTGGTCGAAGAGAAGCGGCCGGTGCTCGAGGACCAGTTGCGAGCGGCGCTCTACGGCGGAGCGGCGCCGCACATCGTCGGGAAGCACCAAGCCGGCGGTGTGTTCGATCCGGCGCGCGGTCCCATGGCTTTCCCGAACGCCGGGGAACTGAGCCCACAGCGGATCGCGGCCGTGATCGCTGATACGCTGCGCCTGCACAATCCGGCCTGCGGACTAAATCCCCTTACCGCGGCCGCCGCGAAAGCGGACGCCAGCGGCACGCCGTCGCGCATGCCGGGATTCTGCTCCGGCTGTCCGCACAACCGCTCCACACAATTGCCGGAGGGCAGCCGCGCACTGGCTGGCATCGGTTGCCATACCATCGCCGCCCGCGCCAATCCGCTCCGCACCACGACCGTGTCGCAGATGGGCGGCGAAGGTGTAATGTGGCTGGGCCAGCAGGCGTTCACCGATGAGAAGCACGTCTTCGCCAATATCGGCGACGGAACATTCGCCCACTCCGGGTTCCTGGCGGTGCGCCAAGCCATCTCGGCCGGCGTCCCGATGACCTACAAGATCCTCTACAACGGCTTCGTGTCGATGACAGGCGGGCAACCAGTGGAAACGGAACAGCCGCCCCAGCAAATTCTTCACGGACTGGCGGCGGAAGGCGTGCGCAAGATGGCAGTGGTGACCGACGAGCCGCAGAAGTACCGGGATATTTCCTTGCCTCCGGATACGCCGGTTCACCACCGCAGCCAGATGGACGCGGTGCAGCGCGAGTTCCGGGAATATCCCGGGGTCTCCGTCATCCTGTATGACCAGGCTTGCGCCACGGAGCGCAGGCGCTTGCGCAAGCGTGGCAAGCTGCCCGACCCGGCGAAGCGCGCCTTCATCAACCCTGCCGTGTGCGAGGGGTGCGGCGACTGCGGCAAGGCGTCCAACTGCATGTCGATTGAACCGCTGGAAACCGAGCTCGGTCGCAAGCGTCGGATCAACCAGGGTAGCTGCAATAAGGACTACTCTTGCGTCGACGGCTTCTGCCCGAGCTTCGTGACCGTACATGGAGGCAAGCCCAGGAATCCGAAGGCGGGCGATGGCGGCCCGCGCCAGCCCGAATGGACTCAGGCGCTGCCGGAACCTGACATCGCCTCCTTGACGGACATCCGCAGTGTCATGATCGTCGGCATCGGCGGGACCGGCGTGGTCACGATTGGCCAGACCCTGGCAATGGCCGCTCACTTGCAGGGCTACTACACATCGAACCTCGACATCACCGGCATCAGCCAGAAGTACGGGGCGGTGAATTCCCATGTCCGCATTGCACCGCGCCCGGGCATGCTGCACGCCACCCGTATCGGCGCCGGCGATACCAGCACGCTGGTCGGCTGCGACCTGGTGGTAGCAGCCGGCGACGAAACGGTCTCGACGTTACGCCTGGGCACCAGCCAGGGCGTCATTTGCACGGATCTCATTCCTACGGCGGAGTTCGCCGGTAACCCGGACTGGAACATCGATGCCGACGTACTGATCCAGCGTCTGCGGCATGCCTTGGGCGACGATGTGCTGCTGCTCGAAGGACAGCGCCTGGCGATCGAACTGATGGGCGATGCCATCGCCGCCAACATGCTCATGCTGGGGGCCGCGTGGCAGCGTGGACTGGTGCCCATATCGCTGGCAGCGATGCATCGGGCAATCGAACTCAACGGCGTGGCTGTGGCGATGAACAAGGACGCATTCCTTTGGGGCCGCCGCGCCGCGCATGACTTGCCGGCGGTGGAGCGGTTCGTCCGGGAGACACGTGCGCCCGCGAACCAGGTCATCAATTTCGTGCCGCGGACCAGGCGCAGCGTGGCAGAAATCGTCCGCAGCCGAGGCGAACACCTGAAAGCGCACGGCGGCCAGGGGCCCGTGCGGCGCTACGAGCAACTGGTACAGCGCGTGGCCGATGCGGAACGGCATGCGGGCCTGGGCGATGCGCTCAGTCGTGCTGTGGCGACCAGTTACCACAAGCTGCTGGCAGTGAAAGATGAATGGGAGGTGGCACGTCTCTATAGCCATCCCGACTTCCAGGCGGCGCTGAGGAAAGAGTTCGAAGGAGAGTACACGCTGCGCTTCCACGTTGGCGCGTGGCCCTTCTCCACCACCGACGACGCGGGAAGACCGGTCAAGGGCGAAGTTGGCCCCTGGCTGATGACCGCGTTCCGATGGATGACGAAATTCCGGTTCCTGCGCGGCAGTGTGATGGATCCCTTCCGGAACAACGCCGAGCGCCGCCTGGAGCGCCATCTTGTCTCCCAATACGAGCGCGATATCGATCGTCTGCTCGACGGCATCAATGCACAGACGTATGACGTGGCCACGCGCATTGCCGCGTTGCCGGAGTCAGTGCGCGGCTTCGGGCACGTCAAGGAAGCCAGCGCGGCCAAAGCAGGCGAAGCCCGTGCAGCGCTGATCGCCGAACTGGAGGAGCGACGGGCAGGGCCTGTACCGCTACAGGCGGTACAGGCCAGGGTGTACGCCGTCACCTGAACACCCGTGCCTCGCCGCATCCATTGCGGTAATACACGGGCTGCCTGATGCGTATGGGACCGCGCCGCAGCCTGCGCACGCCACATCTGGAGATCACGGTACGCGCAGCGTCCCGCACCGTGTAGGTACGCCTGCGCGGTGCCGTTCCGTACGGTCCGACTCACCTGCACGATCCGTAACGGTGCGGCGTGGGAGCGCTCGCACCCGACCTGCGCCGGTGAGAAGCAGCGCCAGGCCTGGGATTGCAACAAGCAGGACAATCGCGCGCCTTCTTCGTTCGACTGTTGTCCCGCCCCGACACAGAATCAAGACGCCCTTCAGTGACCGCCCCGACATCACGCACCGCGGCCCCGGCAGACGGCATCACAGCGGCGACCTGACGGACGTCGCCGAGCCACAAAAAAAACTCAACGAGGAGACCATCAGTATGAGAAGGACGCTTTCTATTGCCCTGGTTCTGGGCGCGGCAGGCAGCACGGCAGCCAGCGCGCAATCCGGTGTGACTCTCTATGGTGTCATCGACGCCCCGATCGAGTATGTCAACAAGATTGCACAAGGTGCGCCGTCGGTCGTCAACGGGCAGTTAGTCCAACAGCCTGGTGGCAACCGCTTCGGCATGCCTTCCGGCGGAGGACTGGCGGGCGGACGTTGGGGCCTGCGTGGCACGGAAGACCTCGGAGGTGGAATGTCTTCGTTGTTCGTGCTGGAAAGCGGCTTTGCCGAAGATAGCGGCGCGTCATTGCAGGGCCGGTTGTTCGGGCGGCAGGCCTTCGTTGGCATCCAGAACCGCTTTGGGCAACTGACGCTTGGCAGGCAGTATTCGTCGATGTTCAATGCCTTCTCCAATTTCGCTCCGCTGCGCTATGCGGTGATGTATGAACCGGTTGGCGCCATGCTGGGTGGTAGCGCCCGTTCGGACAACACGGTCAAGTACACCGGTTCGTTCGGCTCGGTGACGGCGGTAGCGCATTACTCATTTGGCGTCGGAACTCCTACCATTGGTGTTTCTCCGCTGCTAAATGGCGGCGCGGGCGAGGTGCCGGGGCATGCGGGAAACAACGCTGGGTGGGGGGCCGGGGCCTATTACCTAAGTAACGGATTCGGCGTGAGCGTGGCCTACGATGAATGGAATCCGACGATGGTCGTCGGCCAGGCCGGCAAGTCGCGCAAGGCTGGCTTGGCGGCCAGCTACAGCATCGGTCCAGGTAGCATCATGGCGGCCTATCGTTGGGGGAACACCGACTACGCCAACCACGTAACGCTGGCGAAAGAGAATTTCTTGTGGGTGGGCGGCACTTACCAGGCCACGCCAGCAATTGGCCTGACGCTGGCCTATTACTACTGGGACATTAGCTCGGTGCGGGTATCGCCGACGGCGACGGCCACGAATCCGGCCAAGCCGTGGCAGGTTGCCTTCGTGTCGACCTACAGCCTTTCAAAGCGTACCGATGTGTACCTGACCTCCGCGTACGCGAGAAATGCCGCGCTGAACTTCGACACATCGCTCACCGGTTTTGGCAGCGGCTACTATCCCACGCCGGGGCAACGCGGCATGCTTGGCGTGGCGTTGGGTGTCCGTCATAGATTCTGAAACACAACGGAGGCGGGCGGGTCATCAGGGACGCCGGAACCTTGCGGTGCGGGCTTCGATCCGCCGGGTCCCGGTCTTTGCGATCTGGCCAGCGCCAGAAAATCCCGGTTAGTTCCAGACAATAAAACGCCGTTTAGCGCCGCCCCAAGCGAGGCCGTAGGCGGCCACGTCTTCGAGTGAAGAAGCCGGCCGCCGATTCAGACCACGAGTATTCGATTTTCCCGACGAGTGGCCTGGCCTTGCCAAAGTAACAACAGTAGCCGCGCGCGCAACTGGTCGCAGACAGGTGTGGACGTCGGATGGGCGTCGCCTTTCATACAGGTTTCCAGCGAATGGATCTATAGTGCAACCCGCTCAAGCAGCAGTCTCTTGTTGGTCTTGCCGACGCTCGTCTCGGTTACCGGCCAGCCGCAGCGCGGTCGCGGGCGAAGCCGGCGAACCAAGCCAGGCTCGCAGGATTGGCCATGGTGTCGGGATTCGCCACGTTCTCCAGCGGCTGTCCCAGCAGCAGCTTCTTGATCGGCAGCTCCATCTTCTTGCCCGACAATGTGCGGGGAATGGCAGCCACCTGGAATACTTCGTTCGGTACGTGCCGGGCCGACAGCGCCACCTTGATACGGTCGCGGATGGTGGCCGTCAGTCCTGGCGTCAGTGCAATATCGGGCCGCAGGACGACAAACAGCGGCATGTAGGATTCGCGCCCGAGGTATTCGAGATCGACGACCATGCTGTCCAGGACTTCAGGCAACGCCTCTACGGCCCGGTAGAGCTCGCTCGTACCCATGCGGATGCCGTGGCGGTTGATGGTGGCGTCCGAGCGGCCATAAATGATGGCACCGCCACGCGGCGTGATGCGCACCCAGTCGCCGTGGCGCCAGATGCCGGGATAGGTATCGAAGTAGCTGTCTCGATACCGCAAGTTGTCCTTGTCGTTCCAGAAATAGAGGGGCATCGATGGCATCGGCGCCGTGCAGACGAGTTCTCCTACCTCGTCAATCACGGATTTTCCGGCGTCGTCGAAGGCCTCTACCCGCGCGCCGAGGCAGCGGCACTGCATTTCCCCGAGGTAGACCGGCAGTGTGGGAACGCCGGCGACGAAACAGCCCGCGAAATCCGTCCCGCCCGACAGCGCATTGATCCACACCGGTCCGACGCGGTCGAGAATCCAGCGGTAGCTCTCGGGCGACAGTGGCGATCCCGTCGACCCGATCGCGCGCAGATGCGCGAGATCGGCTGCCACGCGCGGCTCGACACCGGACTTGAGGCACGACTGGAAATACGCCGCGCCAGCGCCGAAGAAGGCGACCTTCGCCTCGTCGATGAACCGCCAGAGCGTCTCCATGTTCGGGTAGCCCGGATTGCCATCGAACAGGCACACGGTGGCCCCGGCCAGCAATCCGCCGACCTGCAGGTTCCACATGATCCAGCCGGTGCTGGCCTGCCAGCAGAAGCGGTCGCCCGGATGCAGGTCCAGATGGAGCGTGGTGAGCTTGACATGCTCGAGGACGATGCCGCCTTGCGAATGGACAATGGGCTTCGGCAGGCCGGTCGTGCCCGAGGAGTAGACAATCCAGAGCGGATGGTCGAACGGCACATGCTCGGGATCGAGCGGGACGTCCAACGAAATCGCTTCCGCCCACGCGACGCCGCCGCGAAACTCGTAGCACGACGATTCATCGGCGAGCCCGGGCACCAGCACAACCCGCTCCACGCTCGGCAACTGCTCCAACAGCGAGTGCAGGAGCGTGCGGCGGTCGAACGCCTTGCCACCGTAGTGATAGCCGTCGACCGCGATCATCACCTTGGGCTCGATCTGACGGAAGCGATCCAGGACCGCCAACTCGCCCATGTCGGGCGCACATGCCGACCACACCGCACCGATGCTTGCCACCGCCAGGAATGCAACGATGGCCTGCGGCGTATTCGGCAGGTACGCTGCCACGCAGTCGCCGCAGTCCACGCCCATGCCGCGCAGCGATGCCGCCACCGACGCGACCTGCTGTTCGAGTTCGGCCCAGCTCATCTCGCCGGTTTCACCGACCTCATTGCGATAGACGATAGCGGGGTGATCCGTCGTGGCATGGCGAAACACCTGCTCGACGTAGTTCATCTGAACGCCCGGGAACCACGTGGCGCCCGGCATGCTGGCCTCGGCAAGCGCGACTATGGGCATCTGCGGTGACACAATGTCTGCCCATTCCCACAGTGCCAGCCAGAAGTCGCCGATATGGTCGACCGACCATTGCCACAGGGCGTCGTAGTCGGCGAAGGACAGGCCGCGCTCCCGCTCGAGCCACTGCATGAACGCCGTGACGCGTGCGCGGCGGATGGTTTCGGATGACGGTGACCATGCGGGCACGGCCGTTGCTGTGGCGTCCGGCAAGCCGGCAGCAGATATCGAAGTGCTGGAAATGCTCATTGCTGGGTACTCATCTTGGCTGCGTGCTGTAACGACGCAGCCTGGAGGTTTGGATGCTGCGCGAGGTCAGGCGGCGAGGTCAGGCGGATACCGCCGCAGGCGATGCCGCAGTGGAAGCGACATCCAGCCGGATATTGGCGAAATTTGCCAGTTCCGATTCGTAGGTGCGCATGGCGCGCAGGAAGCACAGTGCGGCAAGCAGGCCAAACGCGGGCATGACAGCGAGCGCAGTCTGCAGGCCCCAGGCATCGGATACGAGGCCGCCCACGAAGGGCCCGACAGCGAGGCCAAACAGGTTCTGGAACAGGGACAGCATGGCCGCGCCAGTGGAGCGCACGCCCGGATGGATCACGTTGAACACCACACTCGAAGCCGGCGCTACCGAGCACATCATCATCAGGCCGCCAAGCGCGATCAGCAGGAACTGCTGGTTGGGGGCCATCGAGCTGCCAAACGCGGTCACGAAGACCACCAGCGTCGCCGTGGCGAGCGTGGCCATCATCACGAGCTTGTTGCGAGGCCGGCGTACCGCGACGGCGTCTGCGGCCACGCCCCAGATGAAAGAGCCCGCCGCGCCGCAGAGCACGATGACCGCGGCTTGCATGGCCGCCTTGTCCGCGGCGACGCCATGGTACCGGTGGAAATAGCTGGGCAACCAGGACCATATCGTCGACACGACAATGAGCTGGAACGCGGCGCCGAGGCAAGTCCACCAGACGGCAGGCGAACTGGTCAGGGTCGTGGCGATCTGCCTGGCGAACCCCGTCACCGATTGCCTCGCTTGATCCATGCGCGGGGCGAGCGCAACAGTCTTGTAGTCCGGCACCAGCAGGTACAGAAAAGCCAGGACCAGCCCCGGGATGCCCACCACACCGAACGCCGCCTGCCAGCCCCAGCGGGCTGCGATGACGCCGCCCAGCACCACGCCGAGCACGGAGCCGATCGAAGCAGCAGCGAGAAACGCGCCGAGCAAAGTAGCGCGCAGGCGCTTCGGAAACAGGCTCGCAATCAGGGCGCCGCCCACTGAGCCGTAGCCGGTCTCGCCAGCGCCCACGAGGGCCCGCGCGAGGAAGAGCTGGCTGTAATTGCGCGTGAACATGCAGGAGATCGTGGCCAGGCTCCACACCGTGGCCATGATGAAAATGCTCTTGACCCGGCTGTAGCGGTCAGCAAGCAGCGCGACGGGAAGGCCGCCCACGGCGACGACGATGGAAATGATCGACACCAGGCCGCCGAGCTGCATGTCGGACAAGCCCCAGGCAGCCTTCATGTGGGGGAACAGCGAAACGATGACCTGGCGGTCAATGTAGTCGAACAACATCAGCGCAAAGGTCATCGCGAAGGCGAACCAGGCCTTGGGCCGGCCGACGAGATAGCCATCGTTGCCTTCTGTACCCGAGGCGGCGGAATGCGGGTTCATGGTCTGTGTCTCCAGCGCGGAAGCTTTTTCATGGAAAGCTACCTTTGATGTGTTCCGACTTCGCATCGGCGGGGGCGGCTTCTCAGCCTGAATACGGCCCAGCCCCTTCGGATGCGGGGCCGGGCGACGCCGGGATCAGGCCGCGCGCAACGGAACGCCTCGTACACCGGGCTGGCGGTTGGGCGCCATGCCGTTGGCCGCGAGCGTCTCGTCGATGCTGTCGTACCAGGTACCGATGCGGTAGATCTCCCGCGCTTCCTTGCCGCTGGCGATCTCGCGACCCAGTTCGTTGGCAACGCGCACGCACTGCTGCACTTGCTGGACCGACGTCATGCGATTATCGCGCTGGTCGGTCAGTGTGTCTTCGGTGCCCACGCGTGGATGGAAGCCCATCGCCAAGGACATCATGTTGAGCGGAAGAACGTTCCTGAGAAGGGACTCCGAGGTGATGCAGATGCCGTCAGCGGCGCGCTGTATCAGGTTCATGAAATTGAACGGGTTGGGGCCGTCGGCACCGCCGGCGATACCGATCCAGGTCAGGTTCACCGGGCCCTTGTAGATGCCGCGGCGGATCATTCGCTCCAGCGTGTCATAGGAGTGAATGCCGGCCAACTGAAAATGCGGTTGGATGCCGGCGGCCTGAAGGCGCCGAAGGTGTTCTTCGACCCAGCCCGGACCTGCCGGCACGGTCATCTCACGGTAGGCTTGCGCCAAGGCCGGCTCGGCGAGCGACGTTCCCCTCACTGCCTCAGGCGTCATCAACTCCATGATATTCATCTGCGTGGTGTTGATGGCCACCGTGACCTGGTCCGGCTTGGGATCCAGTTCGGCCAGCATGTGGCGGGCGTCGTCGGAGAGCCACTTTGCGGCCTGACCATCGTCTTCGGGAGCAAAGGAGATGGAGCCGCCCACCTGGATAATCATGTCCGGCACGGCCTTGCGCACGCCGGCGATCAATTCATTGAACTTGGAAAGGCGCTTGGAGCCCTTGCCGTCCAGTTCGCGCACGTGCAGGTGCAGCACCCGGGCGCCGGCCTCGTAGCAGTCCACGGCCTTTTGGATTTGTTCCTCCATCGTCACGGCGATGTCTTCAGGGAAGTCGGACGGCATCCATTCCGGCGCATATGGGGCGACGGTGATGACCACCTTCTGCTGGTTTTCGGGGTGCAGCGAGTCGTCGAGGAATTGCATGGTTTGTCTCCTTCGGGGTCTGGTTGGGTATGGACTCAACTTTAGGTCGCCGGTGCGGTAGACTCTTTCGTTCAGGCGCCAAATTTTTTCGTTTTGGCGCCACCCCGGGGAATCCCCTACGACGCCGTGAGAGGATCCCCCGGGCAACCCGATGCAGTGCACTGGAGCACAAAGTGACGGAACCGATGGTTCGGGCAAGAGCCTTGAGCGGCTATCTGCAGGTGGCCCGGAGGTTTGGGCTCGCCCCCCAGGAATTGCTGCGGCAGGTAGGGCTCGACGCCACAGTCTTGGCCGATCTGCAGCGTCGTATTCCTATCTCGGCCGTCTGCCAGTTGCTGGAAGCGGCCTCTACCAGCGCAAAATGCGCGACATTCGGCCTACAGATGGCCGACACGCGCCAGCCATTTGACTTCGGCGTTCTCGACCTGTTGCTGTCGCACAAGCGAACCCTGCGCGAGTTGCTCCTGGCGGCCGTGCAATATCGGCACCTTCTCAATGAAGCTCTGGCGATCCACGTCGAAGATGGCCGGGAAATGGTGGTTGTGCGTGAGGAAATCACTGCCGAACCCGGAACTTCGACCCGCCAGGCAACGGAACTTGCCGTTGGGCTATTGGCGCGAACCTTTGTCGGTCTGCTCGGCGAGCACTGGAAGCCGAGGAGCGTCAACTTCGCCCACTCTGGCCCGCCGGATCTGAGCTTCCATCGACGTTTCTTCGGATGTCCGGTTGTCTTCGACAGCGATTTCAACGGCATCGTTTGCGCCGCCGAAGACCTTGACCGCCCAAATCCGAATGCCGATCCGGAACTGGTCAGATATGCGGAAAGCTTGGCTAAGCCGCTCAACGTATCAGGGCCAGGCTCAATTGTCCTGGATGTGCGCAAGGCAATTTACCTGCTTCTGCCGATCGAGCAAGCTACGGTCGACGAGGTAGCCAACCACCTGCATCTGAGCGTCCGCACGATGCAACGTCAGCTTGAGCTGGCAGGCACGACGTTCTCGAATTTGATCGAGGAGGTGCGCCAGGAGCTTGCCGTGCGCTATCTGAGCAACTTGCGCTATCCGATTGGGAGGGTGGCAACGCTGCTTGGATACTCTAGACAGTCATCGCTCACCCAGTGGTTCACTGCACGGTTCGGCATGAGTCCTCGCGCGTGGCGATCTTCACAGGAGAATAAACTTTCGTCTCCAATGAGCTAACTCACTACGATCCGGAGACCCCCAGACGCCCGGGAAACCCTTGTCCCCGGCTAACACTTCCCCTTACCGGGTGTGTAAGGGACTTGCACCCTCAAGGGAGTGCGCCCTGCAGGGTGAACCAAACAAAAACCCCGGACACCTTACGATTCCGGGGTAAAAAAAGACAGTGAAGTCAACACACTGGCGCGATGCCGGCACCACCTCATTGCGCGCCAAAAGCAATGAGACCTAACGGCTCACGTAAAACGCACCACTTGTATCAAACTTTATTCAGTGTGGGCAAACCAATTGATTCAAAGTTTATTCCTTGTTTCAACCTTTATTCCCACAAAACAACAGCGTGAAATCAACCAGCGAAGTTCTTGCTGGCGAAGTCCCAGTTCACYACRTTCCAGAATGCCTCSACGTACTTCGGACGGGCATTGCGATAGTCGATGTAGTAAGCGTGTTCCCACACATCGCAGGTCAGCAGCGGCTTGGCGTCGGTGGTGAGCGGGGTGGCGGCGTTGGAGGTCGAGACCAGGTCCAGCGAACCGTCGGTCTTCTTCACCAGCCAGGCCCAGCCCGAACCGAAGGTACCGACCGCGGTCTTGGTGAATTCTTCCTTGAACTTGTCGAAGGAGCCGAACTTGGCGTTGATGGCATCGGCCAGTGCGCCGGTCGGCTGGCCGCCGCCGTTGGGCTTCATCGAATCCCAGTAAAAGGTGTGGTTCCACACCTGGGCGGCGTTGTTGAAGATGCCGCCGGAAGACTTCTTGACGATCTCTTCGAGCGTCGAGTTTTCGAACTCGGTGCCCTTGATCAGGTTGTTCAGGTTGGTGACGTAGGTCTGGTGATGCTTGTCGTGGTGGAACTCCAGGGTCTCCTTGGAGATGTGCGGAGCGAGCGCATCATGCGCGTAGGGCAGCGGGGGGAGAGTATGTTCCATTGTTCTGTCTCTGTCTGTGGGGTTGAAGATCAGGAGTTGTCGATTGTAGGGGACTTGCCATACCCGCGCAAACGCGGCAAACAAAGCCCCTTCGATCATATTAGTTTGATTGATATGCCAGCGCTGTCGGCGGCCCGCCGACGCGCGCCAGGCCTACCGTTCCGCCAGCCGCGGCTGCACGCTGGCGATGCTGGCGTCGGCCACGCCCTCGGCCAGATGCACCTCGATGACGCTGCCCGCGCGCAACTCGGCCGGCGAGCGCAAGGCGCGTCCACGCTGGTCCAGCAGCACGGCGTAGCCCCGCTCCAGGGTGCGCTGCGGCGCCAGCAGCTCCAGCGAGCCTGCGGCGCGCTGCCAGCGCTGTGCGGCACGCTCGTGCTGGCGCTGCGTCGCATCGCGCAGGCGCAGCGCCGCGCGGCGCAACTCGGCCTGCGCCAGCGCCACACCGGGACGCCCGGCCGCCCAGCGCATGGCTAGCACCTGCTGCCGGTGCCGCTGGGCCGCCACCGTATCGCGCAGGGCGGCACGCAGATGGCGCATCAGGTTGTCGACCTGCAGGCGGCGCTCCTGCAACTGGGCCTGCGGGCTGCGCAGGCGGCGGGCCAGCCAGTCCAGGTTCTGCCCGCGGCGGTCGATCTGGCCCTGCATGTTCCGGGCCAGCGCGTCGCGCGCGCGGTTGGCCTGCATCAGCATGTGGGCGCGGTCCGGACTGACCAGTTCGGCAGCGCCGGTGGGTGTGGGAGCGCGCACGTCGGCGACGAAGTCGGCAATGGTGAAGTCGGTTTCATGGCCAACCCCGGAGACCACCGGCACGGCGCAGCGCGCGATCGCCTGTGCCACGCTTTCCTCGTTGAACGACCACAGGTCCTCGATGCTGCCGCCGCCGCGGCACAGGATCAGTACATCGCATTCGCTGCGCGCGCTGGCGGTATCGATCATGGCGGCGATCCTGGCCGCCGCGCCGGCACCCTGCACCGGCACAGGGTAAACCACGACCGGCACATGCGGCGCGCGCCGGCGCAGCGTGCTGAGCACGTCGCGCAATGCCGCGGCCTGCAGCGAGGTGATCACGCCGATGGTGCGCGCATGGGCGGGCACGGGCCGCTTGCGCTCGGGCGCGAACAGCCCGGCCTGCGACAGTTTTTCCTTCAGGCGCAGGAAGGCTTCGTAAAGATTGCCGAGGCCCGCGCGGCGCATTGCCTCCACGCCGAGCTGCAATTCGCCGCGCGCCTCGTACATCGACACCAGCGCCCGCACCTCGACCGCCTCGCCCTCGCGCGGCGAAAAGTCGACATGCTGGTTGCGGCCGCGGAACATCACGCAACGGATCTGGGCGCGCGCGTCCTTGAGCGAGAAGTACCAGTGACCGCTCGCGGCACGTGTGAAATTGGAGATTTCGCCCCGGACCCAGGTAAGCGGAAAGCTGCGCTCCAGCACTTGGGCGATAGCGTGGTTGAGCTCTCCGACGGGGATCGCTTCGCGCGTGCCGGGAGGTGCCATAGGCTGCGGTTCACGCGAAAAGTTCAATGGTTCTGACATGGCTCACGGCCGGGCAAGCGGCGTGCAATTGACATGTCCACAGCATAACCCGTCTGTCAAGCCTCCCTGCACTCGCAGGGCAGCCACCACACCATTCCCCTTGATTTGATACAAGCCTTTGATTCTTATGCCCTTTCCACACTCATATTTTTTAGGCAATGTAAGCAAACCCCTTATGCGTCAACGACTTACCGACTGCGCCCCCGGCTTGTTCACAAAGTTATCCACATCTTTTCTGGACAACCTTGCTTGAGGCACCCAGCCTGTGGATAAGCAATCAAAGGCCATTCACAATGGAACCCGGATCGCTAAAAAGAGCGCTTAAAGCAACTTATTCAACCCTGCGCACCGCGCCACCGGGGAAATCAGCCGAACAGCCGGAAAGGCCCCCGAACCCGGGTGCTGCCCGTTTTTTAATCAACCGCGATGGAGCGCTTTCCAATCAATGACTTAGGCCGCTTCTCAGATAGTTTTCCACAACCCATCCACAAGACTGTCCCGGAGGAATGTGGAAAGGGAGAGACTTGGCAGGATTTTTCTCCTTCCGGGGTGCGTAAGCCCTCTGCGGGCCCCATCTGGCGTGTTCTGCACATAATTTAAGCAGTCAGGAAACATCATTTTAAAATCAATAACTTAGCAATCCTTTCAGGCTTCTGTCCACAACCGGTCCACAGCACTGTCCTGTTTTAATGTGGATAGCTGGCGCATGAATTCTGGCCGTTCCGTTGCTGGCCGGAGGGTGTCCTCGCCACTCACGGGCTGCCCATTTTTTAAGCTGCCCACACTTTGTCCTTTTGAATCAACGACTTGACCTCATTGTCAGCCTACTGTCCACAATTCATCCACAGCACTGTCCCTGTTCCATGTGGACATCCCGCCTGTAGACACCCGGACGCCCCCGCGCGCGATGCGCTTCCGATACACCGCAGTGCTGCGTCTTGCCGCGCCCGGTGCTGCGGGTTAGAGTGGCGCCTGATTTTTTCAAATACAGCCAGCGCGCAAACGGCCGCGGCGGCTGGCATGAGAGACAAGCTGTCGAATCGGGGTCCCACGTGTTTTCTATCATTCAAGCGGCCGGCTGGCCGATCTGGCCCTTGTTGCTGGCTTCGGTCATCGCCCTGGCGTTGATCGTCGAACGTTTCCTCAGCCTCAAGCGCAGCAAGGTGCTGCCGGCCAGGCTCTACGATGAAGCCCTGTCGGTGGCGCAGCAGCGCCGCGCCACGCCGGAGGTGGTCAATACGCTGGAGCAGAATTCTCCGCTGGGCCGCGTGCTGGCCGCCGGCCTGCGCCATGTGGCGCTGCAACCCCAAACCTCGCGCGATGCCGCCAAGGAAGTGGTGGAAGAGGCCGGCCGCGCGGTGGCGCACGAACTCGAGCGCTACCTGAACGCCCTCGGCACCATTGCCTCGGTGGCGCCGCTGATGGGCCTGCTGGGCACCGTGATCGGCATGATCGAGATCTTCGGCAGCCAGGGCGGGGCCGGCGCCAGCCCCGAACAACTTGCCCACGGCATCTCGGTGGCGCTCTATAACACGGCATTCGGCCTGATCGTCGCGATTCCGGCACTGATCTTCTGGCGCTACTTCCGCCGCCGCGTGGACGATTACGTGGCGGAACTGGAGTTCCGCGCCACCGCCTTCCTGGACGCCATCCTGCCGCAGCGCCGCGCCTGACCCGCCATGCACTTCCGATCCCGCCAGCGGCGTGAAGAACCGGAGATCAACCTGATCCCGTTGATCGACGTCCTGCTCGTGATCCTGATCTTCCTGATGATCACGACCACGTACTCGCGCTATACCGAGCTGCAGATCCAGTTGCCGACCGCCGACGCCGAAAAGGCGCAGCAGCGGCCCGGCGAGATCGTGGTTTCGGTCTCGGCCAAGGGCGTGTACTCGATCAACAAGCAGATCATGGACCAGCAGGACGTGACCAGCCTGGCGCAGCGCCTGCGCGAGGTTGCCGGCCCGGCCGACGGCCAGCCGCCGGTGCTGATCGTCAATGCCGATGCGCAGGCCACGCACCAGTCCGTGATCAATGTCATGGAAGCCGCCCGCCTGGCCGGGCTGCCCAGGCTGACCTTCGCCACGCAAAGTTCGCAGGCGCGCTGACCTGCCGGATTCACGCTCCGCGCGAGCCGCACCTTGCAGCGGGCGCCGCAAGGTGCCCATAATGACTGGGTAGCATGCGGGTCCTGCCCGTCCGCGGCGCCAGCGCGCCGCCATGCTGTCCCCGGCCCGCCCCTGCCCTTCACAACGCAACACGCTTGCCCAGCCCGGCCAACCACGCCCATGCCCGCTCCCCGCCACGCCCTTGCCGACTTCGTCACCGCCCAATGGCAGCGCCGCGGCTGGTTCGCCTGGCTGATGCTGCCGTTCTCGTGGCTATTCGGGCTGATCAGCGGCTGGCGGCGGCTGGCGTACCGGCGCGGCTGGTACCGTTCGACGCGGCTGCCGATGCCGGTGATCGTCGTAGGCAATGTGACCGTGGGCGGAACCGGCAAGACCCCGGCGGTGATCGCGCTGGCCCACGCGCTGGCCGAAGCGGGCCTGCGCCCGGGCGTGGTTTCGCGCGGCTACGGTGTTACGCTCAAGCATCCGCGCCGGGTCAAGCCGAACTCCAAGGCCAGGGACGTGGGTGACGAACCGCTGCTGATCGCGCGCGCCACCGACGTGCCGGTCTGGGTCTTCCCCGACCGCGCGCTGTGCGCGCAGACCATGCTCGTCTCGCATCCCGGCGTCAATGTGCTGCTGCTCGACGACGGCCTGCAGCACTACAAGCTGCAACGCGATTTCGAGATCGTGATGTTCGATACGCGCATGGGCGGCAACGGTTTGCTGCTGCCGGCGGGTCCGCTGCGCGAATCGCTCTCGCGCCGGCGCGATGCCACCCTGATCAACGACCCCGACTTCCGCGCCAGCCCGGACAAGCCGGATGTCTATGGCATGCGCCTGGTGCTCGACGACGCCTGGCAACTGGCCGACCCGACCATGGCCAAGCCCTTGTCCACGTTTGCCGGGCAGCGCGTGCTGGCCGCCGCCGGCATCGGCAACCCGGAGCGCTTCTTCGCCAGCCTGCGGGCCGCCGGACTGGCGCCCGACACCATGCCGCTGCCGGACCACTACGACTTCGCCGATGACCCCTTTGCCGGCGATCCTGTCGCGCAGGCTGCCGACGCCATCCTGATCACCGAGAAGGATGCCGTAAAATGCGAGCGCTTCAGTGACCCGCTGGACCCGCGGATCTGGGTCGTCCCCACCACGCCCGTGATCGACGCGGGCCTGATCGACAAAATTCGCCGCGCCGTCGCCGCGCATGCCCAGGCCGCTCCCACGGCGGCGGCTGCCGCGACCGCTGCCGGCCACATCAAGGAAACGCAAGATGGACAACCGGCTGCTTGAAATCCTGGTCTGCCCGCTGTGCAAGAGCAAGCTGGAACATGACCGTGCCGCCCAGGAACTGATCTGCCAGGTCGACAAACTGGCCTACCCGATCCGCGACGGCATCCCCATCATGCTTGCCGACGAAGCACGCCAGACCGTGCCCGGCACACTGGTTTCGCCGGAATAAGCGGAGCGCATCATGTCGCTGCCCGCTTTTACCGTCGTCATTCCCGCCCGCCTTGCCTCGACCCGGCTGCCCAACAAGCCTCTGGCCGATATCGGCGGCAAGCCCATGATCGTGCGCGTGGCCGAGCGGGCTCATGCCTCTTCGGCGCAGCGCACGGTGGTGGCCACGGATGCGTCCGAAGTCGCATTGACCTGCGCGGCGCACGGCATCGAGGCCGTGCTCACGCGCGCCGACCACGCCTCGGGCACCGACCGCCTGGCCGAAGTGGCCACGCTGCTGGGCCTGCCGGACGACGCCATCGTGGTCAATGTGCAGGGTGATGAACCCTTGATCGAGCCTGGCCTGATCGACGAGGTGGCCCTGCACCTGGCGCATCACGCCGATTGCGCCATTTCCACCGCCGCCCACCCAATCGGCGACATCGCCGAGGTCTTCAACCCCAACGTGGTCAAGGTGGTGTGCGATGCCGCCGGCCGCGCGCTGTATTTCTCCCGCGCGCCGATCCCCTGGGCGCGCGACGCCTGGGCCGGCGTGCCCACCGCGCCGGCCGCCACTGCACAGGTGGCACTGCCCACCATGCCGGTGCTGCGTCACATCGGCCTGTACGCCTACCGTGCCGGGTTCCTGCGGCGCTTTCCCACGCTGGCGGCCGCGCCGCTGGAGCAGACCGAGGCACTGGAGCAGTTGCGAGCGATGTGGCATGGCGAACGGATCGGCGTGCTGGAGACGGCCGCCGCGCCCGCGCCGGGCGTCGATACGCAGGCCGATCTGGAGCGCGTGCGCGCATTGTGGGCGCAAGTCATGGCGCAAGAAGGCCCTTGAGCGCACTTGCAGGTGGCCGCCAAGTGTCGCGGCCATCATGCAAGCCACAACAAGTCATGACACATGTCACCGCTGCGGCAAGCCGAAATCACGCCGCCTCATGGCATAATGCTTGACGATACAGAGCCGTCGGACGCCCGGGCGTCCGGCCAAGGCTCGGTGGGGAGATGAAAAGTGAGCCCGTTCGGCACCCGCCCGCCCGCAGAGGCAGTGGCTAAAGGCGTGCCGGCCGTCAACAGACCAGACTCCGATCCGAGGCGCGCCATTCCTGATGGCGCGGTAAGCCTCGCGTCAAGTTTCGGCGTTACCCTCCTTCCATTCCCCCTGCCACACCAGATTCAAAACTCTGAGGACCCGTAATGCGTTTGATCCTGTTGGGCGCACCTGGCGCCGGCAAAGGCACGCAAGCCCAGTTCATCTGCGAAAAGTTCGGCATCCCCCAAATCTCCACGGGCGATATGCTGCGCGCCGCGGTGAAGGCCGGCACGCCGCTAGGCGTGGAAGCCAAGAAGGTGATGGATGCAGGTGGACTGGTGTCGGACGACATCATCATCGGCCTGGTCAAGGACCGCCTGCAGTCGGCCGACTGCAGGAACGGCTACCTGTTCGATGGCTTCCCGCGCACCATTCCGCAGGCCGAGGCCATGAAGGACGCAGGCGTGGCGATCGACTATGTGCTGGAAATCGACGTGCCCTTCGACGCCATCATCGAGCGCATGAGCGGGCGCCGCGTCCATGTGGCGTCGGGCCGTACCTATCACGTCAAGTACAACCCGCCCAAGACCGACGGCGTGGACGATGTCACCGGCGAACCGCTGATCCAGCGCGACGACGACAAGGAAGAGACCGTCAAGAAGCGACTTGACGTCTATTCCCAGCAGACCCGCCCGCTGGTGGACTACTACTCCAGATGGGCCGCCGAAGGCGATGCCGGCGCCAAGGTCGCGCCGCCGCAATACCGCAAGATCGCGGGCGTTGGCAGCGTGGAGGACATCACCGCGCGTGTGTTCGACGCATTGAAGTAAGTCACGCACGGCAAGCCATGCGCAGAAAAGCGACCCTCGGGTCGCTTTTTTTGTTTCTGCGCCATGCGCCATGTGCGTCGCGTCCAGATTGACGTTTACGTAAACGTTATGCCACCATCCAATATCCGCGGCACCGGAACATCACAAGCACTCAAGCAGGCACTCAAGCAACCACACAAGCAGGTTCGAGCGAGGAAGACAAACATGGAAATCCGAGACAACGTATTTATCATCACCGGCGGCGCCTCCGGGCTCGGCGAGGGCAGCGCCCGCATGCTGGCGGCCGCCGGCGGCAAGGTAGTGATCGCCGATCTCAACGAGGCCGCCGGCACCGCGCTGGCCGCGGAACTGGGCGGACAATTCGTGCGCTGCGACGTCAGCAGCGAGGCCGACGGGCAAGCCGTGGTGGACGCCGCCATCGCTTTGGGCCGCCTGGCCGGGCTGGTCAATTGCGCCGGCATCGCTACCGCCAACAAGACGGTCGGCAAGAACGGCCCGCACCCGCTGGACGCCTTCGACAAGACCATCCGCGTCAACCTGATCGGCACCTTCAACATGATCCGGCTCGCCGCCGCGGCCATGGTGCGCAACACGCCGGATGCCGAAGGCGAGCGCGGCGTGATTATCAACACCGCCTCGGTGGCGGCGTTCGAGGGCCAGATCGGGCAGGCGGCCTACGCCGCCTCCAAGGGCGGCGTGGTTGCCATGACCCTGGCCATCGCCCGCGACCTGTCGCGCGACGGCGTGCGCTGCATGACGATCGCGCCGGGCCTCTTCGAGACACCGATGCTGCTGGGCATGCCGCAAGAGGTGCAGGACGCGCTTGGCAAGATGGTGCCGTTCCCGTCGCGCCTCGGCCGCCCGGCGGAGTACGCGAAGATGGTCGCCGCCATCGTCGGCAACACCATGCTCAACGGCGAGGTGATCCGGCTCGACGGCGCCATCCGCATGCAGCCGAAGTAAAGGCGCCGGCGGGCGGAGGCGCGCTGGAGCAACGTCCGGCCGCCGCTGGACTCACCGCTCAACCCGCCACGTACGCCGTCTTTACCGTGGTATAGAACTCGGCTGCGTAACTGCCCTGCTCACGCGACCCGAGGCTGGAACCCTTGCGGCCGCCGAAGGGGACGTGGTAGTCGACCCCGGCCGTCGGCACATTGACCATGACCATGCCGGCTTGCGCATGCCGCTTGAAGTGCTGCACGTGCTTCAGCGAAGTCGAGCAGATCCCGCTGGCGAGGCCAAACTCGGTGTCGTTGGCCAGTTCGAGCGCGTGCTCGTAGTTCCTGGCGGGAATCACGGTGGCGACGGGTCCAAATATCTCCTCGCGGCAGATCCGCATGTCGTTGCTGCAATCGGCGAAGATCGCCGGCGTCAGGTAGAAGCCGGGCGTGGCGCGTGTCGCCTGTTCGCCGCCGCACACCAGCCGGGCGCCCTCCTCGCGCCCGATGGCGAGGTAGCGCAAGTCCTGCTCCAGCTGGTCGCCACTGGCCACCGGGCCGATGTCGGTGCCGGCGTCGAGGGCGTGGCCGATCCTGAGCGCGGCCGTGCGCTCCTGCATCCGTTCGACGAAACGGCCATAGACGCCCTCCTCCACGATCAGCCGGCTGGATGCGGTGCAGCGCTGCCCTGTGGAGAAGAATGCGCTTTGCACGGCGCACTCCACCGCCAGGTCGAGGTCGGCATCGTTGAGCACCACCATCGGGTTCTTGCCACCCATTTCGAGCTGGACCTTGGCCAGCCGTTGCGCGGCTGCCTGGGCCACGCGCCCGCCAGTGGCCACGGAGCCGGTGAAGGAGATCGCGGCGATGCGCCTGTCATCGAGCATGGCCTGCCCCACTTGCGAACCGCGCCCCATCGCCAGGTTGAATGCCCCCGCCGGCAATCCCGCGCGGCTGATGATCTCCGCCAGCGCCCAGGCGCAGCCCGGCACGAGTTCCGCGGGCTTGAACACGACTGTATTGCCGTACGCCAGGGCCGGCGCAATCTTCCAGGCGGGAATCGCCATCGGGAAGTTCCATGGGGCAATGATGCCGACCACCCCGACCGGCTCGCGCGTGACTTCGATTTCCACGCCGGGCCGTACCGAGGCCAGCTTGTCGCCGCGCTGGCGCAAGGCCTCCCCGGCGAAGTACTTGAAGATATTCCCGGCGCGAGCCACCTCGCCGATGCCTTCCGGCAGGGTCTTGCCCTCTTCCCGCGACAACAGCAGGCCGAGCTCCTCGCGCCGCGTCAGGATTTCGGTACCGATCCTGTCGAGCGCATCGGCGCGTTGCTGTGGCGTGCTGGCGCCCCACAACGGCGCGGCGGCCTGGGCGGCGGCGAAGGCCTGGCCGGCCTGGGCGGCATCGGCCAGCGCGTAGTGGCCGATGATGTCGGTGGTGTCGGACGGATTGACGTTGGCAGCAGCGGATGCGCCGTCAAGCCATTGGCCGTTGATAAAGTTCTTGTACATGGTCATGTCGGGTTCAGGTATCGAGCAGTGAGAGTTCTACTTGCTTGAGGCGGTGGACAATGCCTTTGACGAATTCCAGCGTGACATGGGACAGCACGCGCTGGCATGGCGTAATGACGCCGACCGTCAGCGCATTGACGTTGGGCTCATCGAACGGACGCCACACCACTTCGCCGCTTTCGATCTCATCGAGGAAGGCCAGTTTCGAGAAAAAGGAAATGCCCCGCCCGGAGGCGACAAGGCGCTTGAGCAGGGTGGTTGAGTTGCACGTGACGCTGGGCGTCAGCAAATCCCAGAATTCGGCGAACTTGGGCGAAACCACGCCCTGGATGGGCGAGCGGCCCTCCAGGCGCAGGAAGGCATGATTGCGGCAGTCCGCGAAGCTGAGCCGTTCTTTCTTCGCGAGGGGATGGGACGAGGCCATGACAACGCCGGGCGGCAGCGAAACCTGTGCCACCACCTCCAGCCCGGCAGGCAGCTTGGCGATGTAGGTGACGCCCACATCGTACTCACCGCCCAGGATTTTCGGCGCGACGTCCCACGGCGTGACGGCGGTGATAGCGTATGTCACTGCCGGGTACAACTCGGAGAAATCCTCCACGGCGGAGGGAAGGAAGTCGAGGAACATGGAATCCATCGCCGCTACCGACACATGCCCCTTGCGCTCGTCCTTGAGTTCATCCAATTCACTGCGCATCACATGGAAGTCGTTGAGCGTCGCACGGATGTGCTGGAGCATCCGCTCACCGGAAGCATTCAGGCGGATGCCGTTGGGTAGCCGGTCGAACAGCTCGGTGCCCATCTCGGCCTCGAGCTTCAGGATTTGCCGATTGACCGCACTGGATGCGACATAGAGATTCTGCGCCGCCTTGCGGATCGATCCGCATCTTGCGACCTCGACGAAGTACTTCAAAATGCTGGCGTGCATGATCTGCTCTATCCATTCATGGCGTGCGCCGTCCGGCTGGCCAGCGCACAAGCCTAATGTTCGCTCCGGACAGGATACGCCGCAACCAGAGGGTGATCGCAGGCCAGCGGCCCGACGTAATCGGCACCGCCCGGCGAGCCGACACCGCTCACATGCTGCGCAAAGAACTCCCGGTTCACGGCGGCAAACACCGCCTCCGCGGGCGGCAGCTCCGCTTCGTCATGGATGGCTTCAGTCGGACACACGGAAACACAGATGCCGCAGCTGATGCATTCATCGGGGTGGATATAGAGCGTGCGTGCGCCCTCGTAGATGCAATCGACGGGGCAGCATTTCACGCAGGCGCCGTCCTTGACATCGATACAGCCGGAGGCAATGACGTAGGCCATCAGCGCCCGCTCCACTGCGGCTTGCGCTTCTGCTGGAAGGCCAGCACGCCCTCGTGCGCATCCTCGGACTGCAGCGCGTTGACCAGGGCAGGCAGCCGCAGCGCCTGGGCATCGGCCGGCGACAGGGTCGAGGTGCGGCGCACCACCTGCTTGATCGCCTGCTGCGACAGCGGCGCGCAGGCCAGCAGCGCATCGATCCAGACTTGCACCGCCGCATCCAGTTGCGCGCGCGGCACCACTTCGTTGATCAGGCCGATCTCGGCGGCCTCGCGTGCCGGCATGCGGCGCCCCGTCAGCAGCATGGCCATGGCCTTGCGGAACGGGATCTGACGCTGCAGCAGGGTCATGCCGCCGTCGAGCGGCATGCGTCCCACCAGCGCTTCGGGCAGGCCGAAACTGGCGTCCTCGCAGGCGACCACGATATCGCAGCCCAGCACCATCTCGAAGCCGCCGCCGAGCGCGAAGCCGTTGACGCGGGCGATGACGGGCACGTTCAGCGTCTCGCGCAGCGCGATGCCGCCGAAGCCGCCGGGACGCGCTGCACCCCAGTATTCCAGGCCGGTGGTGGACGGGTTCTTCAGATCGGCGCCCACGCAGAAGGCGCGGTCGCCCTCCCCCGTCAGCACGACGACGCGCACGTCGTCGCGGCGCTCAAGTTCCGTCCAGATGCGTTGCAGTTCGGCCTCGGTGGCCAGATCGACCGCGTTCATCACCTCGGGCCGCGACAAGGTCACCGTGGCGACGAAATTCTCGATTTGCAGATGGACGCTCATTCTGCCTCCCCATGCACGGCCGTGGTTGCCGGCATGCCCGACAGTTCACGCAGCACATCGTCGTTATGCTGGCCGAGCCGCGGCGGCGGGCGGCGCAGGCTGACGCGGGCGCGCGACATGCTGATGGGGCTGCCGACGAACCTCACTTGCTGGCCCTCCCCCGGGCCTTCCAGTAGCAGCTGGTTATGCAAAGTCTGCGGATCCACCAGTGCTTCACGCAGGTCTCGCACCGGCGCGCAGAGGATGTCCTGCGCTTCCAGGCGGGACAGCCAGTGTTCGCGCGTGCCGGCGCCAAAGCGATCGCGGAACGCCGCCTGCAGCGCGGCCTTGTTGCGGAATTGCTGGTTCAGGTCGCAGTAGCGCGGATCGGCGGACATATCCTCGATCTCGAGCGCCGCGCAAATGTCGCGCAGCGGGTTCTGCTTGAATGCGCCCACCATCACCAGCGGACCCGTTTGCGTATCGAATACGCCGGACAAGGGCATGGCCGCCCAGTTGACCTCGGAATCCTCCATCATGATCATGGCCGCTTCCTGCATCTGCATGGCAAGCATGGAGTTGTACAGCGACACGCTGATCTTCTGCCCCTCGCCGGTGCGGGCGCGGTCCAGCAGAGCCAGCAGCACGCCCTGCACCATGTGCATGCCGGCGGAATAATCCGCCAGCGCGGTCGGGTAGACCGAGACCGGCACCGAATCGTCGGAGCGGCGCGCCATCACGCCGGTGACGGCCTGGGCCAGCACGTCCTGGCCGCCCTTGTGCGCATAGGGACCGGATTCGCCGAAGCCGGTGCCGACCGCGTAGATGATGCGCGGGTTCAATGCACGGCAAGCCTCGTAGCCCAGGCCCATGCGGTCCATCACGCCCGCGCGGAAATTATTGACGACGACGTCGGCGCCCGCGATCAAGGTCTTCACGTGCGCCATCTGCTCCGGATCCCGCAGGTCGAGCGCAATGCTGCGCTTGTTGCGGTTCAGGCTGCAGAAGATGGGGTTGTCCGCGCCGGCAACCGGCGCGAAGGTGGAGCGGCTCAGATCGCCCGAACCGTTGCGCTCCACCTTGATGACGTCGGCGCCGTAGTCGGCCAGCGTCTGCGTGCACACCGGACCCATCATGACCTGGGTGAAATCGATGACCCGGATGCCGCTCAGGGGCAGGTCTTGCGCCATATTGTTGCTCTCCATTGTATTTACGCTGCCTCCGCCTGCCGCACGTAGGCGGCCAGTGCAGGAATATCGGCGTTGCGGCCGGCCTGGTCGCCGGGATCCGCGCCCTGCGCGCGCAAGGTCTTCTGCACCGTGCGCACGTCGACGTCGCGCACGGAAACATTGGCGCTGAGCGCCAGCGCGGCGGCGACGCCGGCGGCTTCGCCCATCGCCATGCAGGGCGGGATCTCGCGCGAGATCTTCTGCGCCTGCGAAGTGGCGGAGTAGTGGCGGCCGGCCACCAGCAGGTTGTCCACCTGCTTTGGCAGCAGCGCGCGATACGGCATGTAGTAGTCACGGCCGCGCGCGATGCTATCGTCAAAGCGCACCCGCTGCGCCACGTCTTCCTTGGACATCACGTACTCGCCTTCGAGCAGGCGGGTCTGCCGCACGCCCGTCTGCGGTGCGACGTCGATCACATGGCACTGCTCGAAGCCAGGCAGGTTCTCGCGCACGAACTCGACCACGGCGTGGATGTGCTGGCGCCCCTGGATTTCGGCACGTGTCAGGTCTTCCGCCTTGAGGCCGTCGATGCCCGCCATGTGCGGGCAGTTGCACCACACCACGCCAGGCAGCGGCGTCTTGAGCCACCACAGGCCCCACGAGCCGCCAAGGATGCGCTTGACCTGGCGGTCGAGTTGCGCGTAGGCCTCCGGTTCTTCGTGCTCGAAGCGCTCGGCGGCTTCGGTGTCCACGCCGCCCAGGCGGAACACCGTGGTGGTGATGTAGCTGCCGCCGGCATGCGGCGCGCCCGCGGAGGCCGCGACATCGAGGTCGCCGGTGGCGTCGATCACCACGTCGGCGAGGATGGCTTCGCGCCCGCTCTTCGTTTCGCAGATCACGCCCCTGACCTGGCCGTCCTCTACCAGCGTCTGCGAGAACCAAGAGTGCAGCCGCAGCTTGACGCCGGCTTCCTGCACCATGTCGAGCGCGACGCGCTTATAGGCATCGGGGTCGAAGGCCGCGGCGAAGCACACCGGGTGCGGCGTCTTCTGGCTGTGGAAATCGAACGTGCCCCAGCGGCCCCAGCGCCGATAGGCGGCAGGATCCTCGCCCCACTCGTTCGCGCGGGGGAAACTCGCCAGGCCCAGCGCCGCCATGCGCTCGATCATGGTCATGCAGTTGCCGCGCACGGAGATCTCCTGCAGGTGGCTGTCCCACATATCGTCCAGCACCAGCACCATGCCGCCCGAGGCAAGGCCGCCCAGGTGGTTGTAGCGTTCGAGCAGAATCGTTTCGGCGCCGTTCCTTGCCGCGGCAAGCGCGGCCGACAGGCCGGCCGGGCCGCCACCCACCACCACCACGCTCGCCTTGGCCGCGACGCGCACATCGCGCGCCGGCTGATGGATCCAGTCATTGATCTTGTTCATTTGCATCTTCTGATTTGTATCTTCTGAATGGTTGTTGTCACGCGGCGCTCAATGCGATTGTTCAGGCTGCCACGTGATGAGCCAGCGTTCGACCAATGCGATCACCAGGAAGAAGGTGCCGGACAGCGCCGCGCACATGATGATCGCCGCGTAGAGCAAGGCGGAGTCAAAGGCGTAAGTGGCCTGGATGATCATGGCGCCGACGCCTACCGTGGCCCCGACCCATTCTCCGACCACCGCGCCGATCACCGACATCGACGCCGCGATGCGCAGGGCGGAAAAGAGATAAGGCAGCGAGTTGAGCAGGCGCAGCTTGAAGAAAATCGCGCGCTTGCTGGCCGACAGCACCCGCATCAGCTCCAGCGATTGCGGATTGACGGCTTCCAGCCCGCGCACCATGTTCACCAGTGTGGGGAAGAAGCACACGATGGCGGCGATGGTGATCTTCGGCTCGATCCCGTTGCCCATGATCAGCACCAGGATCGGCGCCTTGGCCACCACCGGGATCGAGTTGATCATGACCGCCACCGGGTAGAAAATCTCCTGCAGCGTCTTGTTATGAACGAACACGGTCGCCAGCAGGATGGCGAGCAGGTTGCCAAGCAGGAAGCCGCCTGCCGCTTCGATGGCGGTGGGAACCAGGTTCTGCAGCAGGACATCGCGCTTGTCGAAGAATGTCTGCAGCACCAGGCCAGGAGATGGCGCGATAAAGGGCTTGACGTTGAACCCGGCCACCACGGCCCACCAGGCGAACAGCAGCCCCGCGATGCCGAGCGCGGGCAGGACGCGGGCGCGCCAGATGCGCCGCCGGCGGCTGGCGTAATAGGCGTCCGCCTCCGCGTCCGCGCCGACAGCGGGCAGGTTCAGCTTCATTTCCGATGTGCTCATCAGCAAGTCTCCAGCACGCGGCGCAGATGCGCGGATAGTGTTACGAACTCGGGGGTTTCGCGCACATCCAGGGTGCGGCTTTCAGGCAGCGCCACCGGAACGATCTCCTTGACCCGCCCGGGATTGGCCGCCAGCAGGAGCACGCGCTGGCCGAGGAATGCCGCTTCATGGATGCTGTGCGTGACGAACAGGATCGTCAGTCCCATTTCTTTCCAGACCCGCCGCAATTCCTCGTTGAGCCGGTCGCGGGTGATTTCGTCCAGCGCGCCGAACGGCTCGTCCATCAGGAGCACCTTCGGATCGCTGACCAGCGCGCGGGCGATCGCGACGCGCTGGCGCATGCCGCCGGACATCTCGTGAGGCAAGGCGTCCTCGCGCCCTTTCAGGCCAACCAGCTCCAGCAGCTCGCGCGGCGTTGCCTTGCCCGCGCGCGTCTTGCCGTTGCCGACTTCAAGCGGCAGCTCGACGTTCTGCAACGCCGTGCGCCAGGGCAGCAGCGCCGCATCCTGGAACACGAAGCCAATATCGCGACGGGCCCGTGCAACCGCCGGGGGTTCGTTGAGCACGCGGATGTCGCCGCGGCTGGGCTTGACCAGGTCCGCCACCACGCGCAGGAAGGTGGACTTGCCGCAGCCGGAAGGGCCGAGCAGCGTCAGGAATTCCCCCGTTGCCACATCGAGGCTCAGGCCTTCGATGGCTGTGGTGCTGCGGCGGTCGGTAAAGAAGCGGACGTTGATATTGCGGCAGCTGATCGAAAGCCCGGTGGCCGCGGCTGCGGGAACACCGGCGCGTGCGGCGGGCCGTGGATTGCGTAGCGTGGCTTGCATTGGCTCAGACCATCAGTCGTGACGATTTGGTGGCCTGCAGGATGTCCAGCGTCATGACATCCTCCACCTTGGGCGTGTGCGCGCGGAACTGGCCGAGTTGGGTGTACAGGGAGATCTGCTCCTGCCACACGGCAGGGTCCATCGTTCCCCAACCCTGCATGCCGCTCGCTTTGTTGAAGGCGTAGCCCATCAAGACGTCGATCGACCCGCGCTCGTCCGCAAGGTTCAGGCTCGGGAATTCCTTGAGCAGCAGATCGACTGCCTGGTCCCGGTTCTTATTGGCATAAAGCCAGCCGCGTGCCGTCGCGCGCAGAAAGCGCTGCAGCACTTCCGGGTGATTACGCAGCGTGTCGGTTTGCGCGTAGTAGGGCAGCGCGTACAGGCGAACGCCGGAATCCCAGAGGCTCAGGTCGACGCGGTCCGCGCCCAGGGCCTTCAGCGCGGACAGGTTGGTCTGCCAACCCGCAACGGCATCCACCCGACCGCTGAGCAGCGGCATCATGTCGGTGCCGATCGGCACCACGTTGACGTGGCTCTCCGCGATCTTGTGCCTGGCCAGCAGCGCCTTGAGCAGCACGTGACCGGTGGGCTGGATGCCGATACGCTTGCCGATCATTTCCTGCGGCGTGCGGATAGGCGTCTTCTTTAGCGAGAAGAAGGCGTAGGGGTGCTGCTGCAAGCCTACGGCAAAGCATTTCACCGGCAGCCCTTCCGATACCGCCAGCATGACGGATGGGCTCGATGAGATCTGCCCGGCCTCGCCGCGCCCCGAAGCCACGATGGCCACGCCATCGACATTGGGGCCGCCGGGCTGGATCTTGAAGTCGATTCCTTCCTGCTCGTAGTAGCCAAGCCGCTTCGCAACCACCTCGCCCACCTGGTTACCGCCAGGTATCCAGCCCAACTGCATATTGACCGCCGCGCGATCGGCGGCAAACGACTTGACCGACAGCAGCGCGCCGGTAGCCGAGAGCCCGGCTGCCACGAGGGAAGCCTGCAGCACGCGCCTGCGATTCGGATTTTCTAACCGTGACATCTTGATTCCCATGGTCCCCAGCCTCGTTTTCCAGACCTGGCCGCAAGCGGTCGGATCTCGTGATTGCTGTATTTTGATGACGAGGGGGTGCTCTCACAAGAATTGTTTTTAGAGCATCGGCGATGCCAGAATTAGATCGCACAATGTCAGTGCAACGCGCCCGAATGGGGTGCCCGCGGCGCGCTATTGCGGTGCAAAAAGAAGGGCGCATGCCGCCAACCCGAGCGAATATTTCGCTCGGAGGTAGCAAAAATCTATGCTTCCCGCCGCGGTTTTCCTGCGTCGACAATCAACTCAAATCTCACCGATAAAGAGATCCATTGAGGAAGCAGGGAAGCCGACATGCACGTTAGCCGTTACGCAGACCGTTACGCAGACTGTTACGCAGACCGTTCGTGGGACTTACTTCACGCTGAAGTGGGCTCAGGCGCCATTGCGCGCCAAAGTTACCCCAACGCAACGGTTACGCCGCTGCCGGCAATCCCTGCCAGAGCGTCAACTCCCGCGGGCGTGGCCCGGGTCGGCTTCTAGCGACGCCGCCAGCGCCCCATCCCATCCAGCTCTTGTCTTTTCCGGATCCCTGTGCACCACGGTGCACGCGGGGAGGGGCCGCTTTTTATCTCTTACATGACAGGAAGGTCACTATGAAGCGAAGTGCCATCGTCGCTACGACGGTATTGCTGGCGTGCTCGGCATCCCACGCAGAAAGCGGGGTCAATTTGTATGGGTTGATCTCGACCGGCATCGTCTATGCCAACAACCAGAACAGCCATTCGAGCTTCCAGTTGGTCAACGGGCCGATGCAGACACCGCGCTGGGGGATAAGGGGAGAGGAGGATCTGGGTGGCGGCACCAAGGCGCTCTTCACGCTGGAAAGCGGATTTTCCATCACCAGCGGCACCGCATCGCAGAATGGGCGCATGTTCGGCCGGCAGGCCTTTATCGGCCTGTCGTCGCAGGATCTCGGCACGGTCACGCTCGGCCGGCAGTACGACCTCTCGGCGGCAACGTTATGGGCCTATGAATCAGCGACGCAGTTCGCCGCCTATGGCACGCACATCGGCGACAGCGACAACGTGTTCGACACGTTCCGCGTCAACAACACCCTCGCCTACAAGAGCCCTTCATACGGTGGATTGCAGTTTGCCGGCATGTTCAGCCTTGGCGAGAAGCCGGGCGACTTCCAGTCGAACAATGCGTATAGCCTTGGCATCTCGTACAAGCGCAACAATCTTTCGCTGGGCGTCGCGTACGAGGAACTGAACACGCCGAACAGCCCGAGCAACCAGCAAGGTGCGGTCGTTGGCGACTACGGCTTCACGTCCCCCTTCGTCACCAGCCTCTCCACCGGGGCCAAGGTTGACCGGCAGCGGATGTTCGGTGCGGGGGGTGCCTATCAGTTCGGTCCGGTGGGCGTGTCGGTGCTGTACACCAACGTGCATTTCAACTACCTCGACAATACAAGGCTGACGGTCAACAACGGCGAGATTTCCGTTACCGACTACATCACGCCCAACCTGATGGTGGGCGCGGCCTATATCTACACCTGGGGCGAATACCGGCCCATGGACAACAGCCCGAAATGGCACCAGGTCAACCTCGGCGCCGACTATTTCCTCAGCAAGCGCACCGACCTATTCCTGGTCGGCATCTACCAGCACGCGGCGGGCGACGCCACGTACGCCCAGATCTACACGCTCTCGCCGTCGTCGACCAAGACCCAGGTGTCGGCGGTGGCGGGGATCCGGCATAAGTTCTGAGCCCCTCAGGCCGGCATCAGCATCACCAGCGTCAACCCGTCGCGGTGGCCGGCACCGGCGTGAGCTGCTCGAAATGCAGCAGCCCGCGCCGCGGATGGCGCAAGCCGCGGCGGCCGCCCTGGCGGTCTTCCACGTCCTGCGAAAAGACGCGTCTTGCCCTTGCCGATCTAATTCTTATGTACAACATCCTTGAAGCCGATCGTTCCCGCGTTAGCCAGCAGTCTGAGACGCGCTGACCGCCATTCGGCCAGGGCTCTCACTCTTTCCTGTTGGGCATCTGCAAGTGCCGCTTGCACGCTGAGCATTTCCACGATGTCTGCAATGCCTTGATCGAACTTGCGCCGCACATTCTCCAAGGCGTCGTGGGCCGCGTCATTCAAGCGCCGGGACGACTCCAGGTTGCGTAGCGCGGCGACGGCATCGGCATATGCCTTGGCAACCTCCCCGAGCACCCGATTTCGGATATCCCGAAGTTCAGCCTCCCTGATTTCGATTTGTGCCTGAGCACCGCGCACCTTGTAGGTTCGCCCAAATCCCTCGAACAACGGGAAGTTCACGCTCAGTCCAACGACGGATTCCCTCGTCTGTGCCGCGGATAACCCTTGATTGGGACGGCCATTGATGTATCTGCTGAGCGTGGAATCCAGTGTAGGCAGCCCTTCCGAGCGAGTGACGGCCAGTTTCTCTTTTGCCGACTCCAACTGGGCATGTGCTGCAAGCAAGGCGGGGTGTTCGTCTCGGGCGAGCTTGAGCCAGGTTGCAAGATCCTGCTGCAGTGCGTTGTCTTCGTCCAGATAATCTTGAGCCAGCACGAGTCCGTGTGACTCGACTGTCTGGGTTGGCAGTCCCAATGCCACGACCAAGGCCGCCAGCGATTTTTCGTAGGCACCGAGAGCACGAGCATTCTCCAATTCAGCCTTGGCCTGGGAAGTCGTTGCCTGCAATGTATCGGACTGCGCTCCCGCGCCGCGTGCTTCACGCCTGCGGGCTGTCTCCAGAGTCCGCTTGGCCAGAATTTCGCTTTTCTCTTTCGCCTCGCGGTTGGCCTTTGCCGCCTGTGCATCGAAGTACAGGCCAATCACGCTGGCCATCGTCTTTTGCAGCGTCGCGTCGTGGCTCGCCAAGGCGGCTTCCAGCAAGGCGTTTGCCGAACGGCGGTTTGCATTGCGCCCGCCAAAGTCCAGCAACCGCCATGTCACCGTTGCATACCGTGCGTCGCTGGTGCGCTGCGTGTTGACCTGGAACCGTGCTTCCGGGTGTTGGGTTTTCTGGCTCAAGCGGCTCGCACCGATGTTGACAGTCGGCAGATAGGCCGCTCGAGCTTCCCCGACTTGCGCCGCCTGCAGCTTGATGGTCGCCCAGGCACCTTGCACCTGGGGGTTATGGCACAAAGCCAGATCAATCGCCTCCGGCAGGGTCAGCGGTTTTGCATGGTCGTAGGCACTGTCGTCGCAGGCATGGGCCTGACCGTCTCCAGGTAGCGTCTTGCCAGTGTCCAGTTGAGGCGGCCGCGCCAGCAGAGGGTCAGCCAAAGGGGTCGTGGCGATGTCCAGCCAATCCCATGCTTGAGCCGCCTGCATGGGGAGCAGGGCTGCCAGCAATACCGACAGGTAACGGCGAACCCCATGGCTAACGCTCACGCAACGCCTCCCTTTGGTGCTGGACCAAGGGCGACAGAACGTATTCGATGACACGCCGGGTGCCGGTCTTGATTTCCACGTTGACCGACATCCCCGCCGACAGTGGCATTGTCTTGCCATCGACCAGGATGCCGGTTTTGTCCAGGACGATCCTGGTGGCGTAGATCAGGCCCCTCTTTTCGTCTTGAATCGCATCCTGGGAGACATGTCTGACCCTGGCCTTGATGGTGCCGTACCTGGTGTACTCGAAGGCGTCGATCTTCACCTCCGCGTCCTGCCCCACCTGCACAAAGCCCACGTCCTTGTTCTCCAGAAAGGCTTCCACTTCAACCACATTCTCTTTGGGCACAATCTGCATCAAGGGTTGCGCGGCAGGCACCACACCGCCGATGGTATGCACCATCAGTTGCTGCACGGTTCCATCAACGGGCGCGGTGAGCTTCAGGAGCTTGCTGCGCTCACCCGCACGGCGCTGGTCCTGCTGTCCGGCAGCGACGGTCTTGTGGCCCTCCGTGGCTGCATCGTGCGCTTCCTTGCGGGCTTGGGCTATCAATGCGGCACGTTGATTCGTCGCATCCAGCAACTGCCCCTGCAGATCCACCCTGGCCTGTTCCTTCTCCAGCCAGGCATGGCGGGAAACCGTGTGGTCGGCCAGGAGTGCCTTGAAGTCTTCGGCCCGTTGCGCCGCCAGCGGCAGGGCGGCGCCATAGCGGGCAATCTCTCCATCGAGCCGGGTGAGCTTGGCGTGGAAGTCCTTGTATTGCCCTTCCAGTTGCTGTCTGGCGGCCTGCCATTGGGCACTTGTCGCGCCCTCCACGGCTCCCAATTGCGGCGCTCTGAGCCGTGCAAGGGCATCAATCATGGCCAGCGAGCGCGCCACCTGCAATCTGGCCTGCGCCACGGCATCGGCTGCCTTGTCATGCTCGGCATCGCTGCTGCTCGAATCCAGCTCGATCAGCAGGTCGCCTGCGCGCACCTCCTGCCCTTCAGTCACATACAAGGCCCTCACGCTGGCCACATCCACCGAGCCGATGGTCTTGGTTCGCGCCGACGGGATGATTTTCCCCACGGCGTTGACGATGATGTCGACCCGGCCGAAGACTGACCAGAGCAAGACGAACACCACCATCGCCATCAGGATACGTCCAGTCCAGCGCAGCGTCGCAGAGTCTGGGGCCTCCTGCAACGACAGACCGGCGGGCAGGAATTCGGCCTCCTGCCTATTGAAGAAGTCCGTGCGAAGCGTATGGCGCAGCTTCCAGAAATGGGCGAATGCAGCGCGGTAGCGACGGCGCAGTTCCCCCCAGGCTTGCAAACGGTGACGAATGCGCATTACCCCGCCTCCGTCGCCTGGGCATGCGAGCGCTGGACGGTTTGCAAGTCGTAGAGGTGGCGATAGATGCCTTGCGGGTGCTTGAGCAGCTCGTCATGGCTGCCAGCCTCGGCGATCTGCCCTCGCTCCATCACCACGATCCGGTTCGCGTCGCGCACGGCACTCAAACGATGCGCGATGATGAGCACCGTGCGGCCCGCGCAGATTTGCCGCATATTGTCCTGGATCATCTTCTCGGACTCGTAATCCAGGGCGCTTGTGGCCTCGTCAAAGACCAGGATGCGCGGGTTGGCAATCAAGGCTCTTGCAATGGCGATGCGTTGACGCTGCCCGCCCGACAAGCCCGTGCCATGCTCGCCCACCGGCGTGTCGTAGCCCTCGGGCAGCTCGCAGATAAAGTCATGCGCTCCGGCCAGTCTGGCTGCCGCAATGATGTCTCCGATGGACAGCGATGGGTCGGACAGGGCAATGTTGTCGCGTATCGAACGCGAAAACAGCGTGCTTTCCTGCAACACCACGCCAATCTGCTGGCGCAGCGATGCCGTATCGATGATGGCGATATCTTGCCCGTCGATGGTCACGCGTCCTCGGTCGGGCACATACAGGCGCTGCACCAGTTTGCTCAGCGTACTTTTGCCGGAACCCGATCGCCCGACGATGCCAATGACTTCCCCTGGCTGTATCTCCAGGGAAACGGCGCGAATGACATCCGGGGCATCCGGCCGGTAACGAAATGACACCTGGTCGAACGTGATCGAACCGGCTATCCGCGGGATGCGCGTCTTGTTGCCCGCCACCTCGGTACGGGCATCCAGAATGTCCCCCAGGCGGCTCATCGAAATGGCAACCTGCTGAAAGTCGTTCCACAGCTGGGCAAGGCGCAGGATCGGCGAAGACACCTGGCCAGCCAGCATATTGAAGGCAACCAGTTCCCCCACGGTCATTTTGTTATCGATCACCAGCAAGCACCCCAGCCACATGATGCCCGCCGTCACCAGCTTGCTCACCAGGGTGACGCCGCCGCTGGCCACCAATGCGATATTGGTGGTGGACAATCCAGCCGACACATAAGCAGCAAGCTGCTTGTCCCACTTTTGCTGCCAGCGCGGCTCCACGGCCATCGCCTTGATGGTGTCCATGCCGGTCAAGGTTTCCACCAGAAAGGACTGGTTCTCCGCACCCCTGTTGAATTTGTCGTTGAGCCTGGCCCGCAGAATTGGCGTGAACACGAACGACAGCGCCAGATAGGCCGGAATGGAGGCCACCACGATCAACGTCAGCGTGGTGCTGTACCACAGCATCACGGCGAGGAATACGAACGAGAACACGATGTCCAGCACCAGGGTCATGGCGTTGCCGGTCAGGAACGCGCGGATGTTCTCCAGTTCGCGGATGCGCGCCACCGAATCGCCCGCCCGCCGCACCTGGAAGTAGCTGATGGGCAGGCTCAGCAGATGCCCGAACAGCCGGGTGCCCAACTCCACATCGATCTTGCTGCTGGTGTTGGCGAACACCGCTGTGCGGATGCCCGTCAACACGGACTCGAACAAAGTGGCAGCAATCAGGCCGATGGCAATGACGTTGAGGGTCTTCATGGCATGGTTGACCAGCACCTTGTCCATCACCACCTGAAAGAACATCGGCATCGCCAAACCGATGATCTGCAGCACCAGGGAGATCATCAGCACTTCGCCCAAGGTCTTGCGGTACTTGATGACTGCTGGAATGAACCAGGTGAAGTCGAATTTGGCCATTTCCCCCGCATAGCTGGCCTTGCTGGAGAAGAAGATCAACTCGCCTGTCCACTGTGCCGTGAAGCTATCGAGGCCGAGTACTTCAGGTGCCTGGCCGGGGCGCTGGATCAACACCCGCATCGGCGCTTGTGCGGTATCCACCTTGCCGACCAGAAAAAATTGGCCCGCTGTGTCGATGGCAATGGCAGGCAAGGGCGCACGAGCCAGGCGTTGTGGGTCCTGCCGCACGCGCTTGGCCGTCAGGCCCAGCTTCCTGGCCGCCAGCAAGATGGTCTGGACGGTGAACGTTTCGCGCCCGAACTGGTGCAGCAACTGCGCGGCATCGGCGGCGATGCCGTGCAGCCTTGTCATGAGCATGAGGCACTGCAAGCCGGTGTCGATGTCCGCCGTCTCGGCCATGCTCGCGGAATCAGAGGTGTCTGACGTGGTCACGATGGAACAGAACCCAGCTAGGGTAGGAAGAATCGAATGGCTCACGCATCAAGGTGAGCCATTCAAGGACTGACCCGATAAAGCAGGGCAATATCCGCCGTGGACCGCCTTGCCTGCGCGCTGGCGGCCCATTGGCATTGGCAAAGTTCAATGCGTTACCGTGAGCAGCACATTGCCGTTGCTGGTCTGGCCATTCGTCCAGTTGGTCTGTGTCGCGCCCGGTGGGGCGAATGCCGCCATCGCCTGCACGAATTGCTCCACGTCGGTGTTGTACAGGGTCAGGCCATCCGCTGTCCTGATGCGCTCCACCTGGTTATCCGCGCCGCTGGTGCCCGGGACATACCAATCCTTGACGGTGATTTGGTCGGCCGTGCCCATCACGCTGATCTGCAGGTCGTTGCCCGATTGGCGGAACCACAGATTGGTCTGGTCGATACCATCCAGTTGCAACACGTCCGTGTTGCCCGCCGTCGCATCGCGATCGACCACCGTATCCTGGCCATCGCCCCTGGCAAAGACATAGGTGTCGTTGCCGGCTTGCCCGATGAGCGTATCGTTGCCCTTTCCGCCCGCGATCACATTGTCGCCACGGTTGCCGGTGATGATGTTGTCCTGCTCGTTGCCGGTGGCGTTGATGTTCTCTTCCCAGAGCTTGATGGGATCCATGGTGTAGATGGTGTAGGCGTGGGCGACATTGGCATTGGCGCGGAAGTCGGCAAGCGAGACGTAGCGCGTCATGTCGCTGACCAGGCCGCGGCCGGAGTCGGCAATGTAAAACCCGTTGATGGCCCCGCTCGCCGCCTCGCAGGCAACGCCCGTGACGGTCACGACGTGGTTGACCCCACCGTTGTCAAGGTAGGCGTTGTCTCCCCACAGCTTGCCCGAGTTGAGGCCGATGATGACGCCACGCCCGCTCTTGATCAGGTTGGCAATGGCCTGCTCGTTGTAGCCCATGATGATGCCGTTGCGGATGCCGAAGCCGTCGAGCAGGGCTTGCTGCCCGGCGTAGTTGGAGCCGCCGCGCTGGTGGTCCGGCTTGCCGGGGTCCGTGACGCACCAGTTGTTGTCGATGGCGGCCTGCACCACCTGCGCTTCGGACAAGTCCTGGCTGGCCTGGGTGCCGAGGTTGGCGATGGCCGTCAGCGCGCAGGTGCCCTGGTAGCCAGCCACGGCATTGCCCTGCATGTAATCCAGCTCGAAGGCTTTGGGATAACCATACACGAGGATGTCGACGCCGTCGGCAAGGCCCTTCTCCGCCTTGGAGAAATCCAGCAGGGTGAGGTTTTCCAGATTGGCGCCCAGTGTGTAGCTGATGCTGGCATTCACCGTATCCGTGCCTTCCCCGGCCAGCTCGATGGCCTGGTCCCCCACGTTGTCGACGTAGTAGGTGTCGTTGCCCGCGCCGCCGATCATGGTATCCGCCCCGGTCACGCCATCCAGAACGTTGTCCTGGCTGTTGCCGATGATGCGGTTGTCCAGGCTGTTGCCGGTGCCGTTGATGGTGTAGCCCTCGACCAGCCGGAGTTCCTCGATATTGGCGTTCAGGATGTAATTGGCACTACTGACCACCGTATCGTAGCCTTCGTGCTTCTGCTCCAGAATCACATCGTTGACGCTATTGACGATGTAGGTGTCATTGCCCTTGCCGCCCTCCATGTGGTCCGCCCCGGCCCCGCCATCCAGATAGTCGTCGCCCAGGCCACCCAAAAGGGTGTCATTGCCCGCGCCGCCATAGAGGAAGTCATCGTCTGTCTCGCCGGCGGCCAGCGTCTGCTTTGCTTCATTGTTGCCCGTGAAGCCGACAATCAGATCATCGCCGTCGCCGCCATAGATGATGTCGTTGCCGACACCGCCGAAGATCCTGTCGTCTCCAGCCTCGCCATACAAGACGTCGTTGCCTTCGCCGCCCTGGAGTTCGTCGTTGTCGACGCCGCCCCAGAGCTGGTCGTTGCCAAGGCCGCCCAACATCAGGTCGTCACCGGCGCCGCCGTACATCACATCATCGTCGGTTTCCCCTGCGGCCAATGCCTGTTTGGTGTCGTTGATCGGGGTAAAACCCATCATGATGTCATTGCCATCGCCGCCCCACATCCGGTCGTTGCCGACGCCGCCAAACATCTTGTCGGCACCGGCGCCGCCGTCCATGATGTCGTCGCCGCTGCCACCGTCGACCTCGTCGTCTCCTGCCCCGCCAAACAGCGTATCGTTGCCGTCGCCGCCAATCACCAGATCATTGCCGGCGCCGCCGTCCATGTAGTCATTGCCCGGACCACCGTACATCTGGTCGGCACCATTGCCGCCGAACATGATGTCGTCATCCGTCTCGCCCGGGGCCAGCGTCTGCTTGACCTCGTTGCGGCCGGTGAATCCCCACATGAGGTCGTTGCCGTCGCCACCGTTCATGATGTCGTTGCCGACCTGGCCAAAGAGCCTGTCGTCGCCCGTGCCGCCATCGAGCCGGTCGTTGCCGGCACCGCCCTGGAGTTCGTCATGGCCGCTGCCGCCGACCAGGATATCGTCGCCATCCTGACCCAGCAGAAGATCATTGCCGGCGCCGCCAGCCAGCGTGTCGTTGCCGGCACCGCCCTGCAGTTCGTCATCCCCGTCTTCGCCGTAAAGGTTGTCGTCCCCGGCATAGCCAAGCAGGAGGTCGTTGCCGGTTCCACCCCACAGGTTGTCGTTGCGGCTGCTTCCGCCCATCACGTCGTTGCCGCCGCCTGCGTAGAAGTTCCTGACAAGGCCCAGGTTGAAGAATTTCCCATCGTAGCCGGCGTAGTACCCGATATCGAAGGTATCGTTCCCCTCGGTGCCGACCATGTTCTGCTGGTTGCTGGAAATCTTGACCTGGGAAGCGAACCAGTCAATCCATGTATGCGGACTGACGTAAAAACGGTTATCCCCGGCACGCAAGATGGCATAGTGGCTGGCCAAGGCTACGGGCATGCCCGGTGCCACCAATGTGCTCACCGGAGCCGAAGCCGTGCTTTGCGCGGTGGTGCCGTAGTTCGCGTTCCCTGACGTATAGAAAGCGTAGTCGCGGGAGCGGATGCCGCTCAGGCCCGCGGCGGCCAACGCCGCGCTCAGCGCGGTGCGCTCGTTGGCAGGGGTCGCGCTTTGATGCAGGACACCATCTTCATCGAGGTCGCTCCAGGCGAAGAGGCCATTCAACTCGGCGCCGCTGAGTTGCCCGTCCCTGTTGGTGTCGTAGCTGCCAAGTTGCGCGGCCGTCAGTCCGATACCTGCGCTGTCCAGGATGCGGAATGTCCTGCTGGCGATGGACACGGCCGTATCCATCCCCGCGCTCTTGCTCTCATAGAACGCCCCGATGGGGGCAAGGTCAAAGTAGCCCAAACCACCGATTGGCTGAGTGGACCCTCCATTGACCAGGGCCCCTGACATCCAGTCATTCCAGGCAGCGGTGTCGCTGCGGCTGATCAAGCCCTGCCTGGTCCAATCGCGCACCAATCTATCCTTGTCAAAGATTGTCGGATTCAGGCAGGCCTGGTTTCGCTCCAGAAGTACCAGCCCGCCATCAGGGAATGATGGGTTCCTCAGGACACTTAAACCCGCCACATTACCAACTGGCGTCAATCTGCCTTCGTGCCCGCCTGGACTCATTCCGATGGCGCGCAGCCCAGTCCAAATGAAATCCACACAACTGTTGGTCAAGGCCCAATAGCTGTCTTTGTTGAAACCGTAAGCCTCTGGGGTATTGGCATAGCTTTCCAAAACAGCGGATTGGCTTTTGGTAATTTTGTATGTGGCGGTGAAATAGGCATTGCCCGCATAAGCCTGACCATCATTATTAAAGATTCGACCCGGCACAGGACCCAATGTGGTCTTATCATCTCGCGGCGCAAATCCGGCCTGCAGCACCGTCTTGCCATTCGAGTCAACGATTTCATACCAGATATGACCAGTCCTCGAAGGTTGACCTACATAGTTGGTACCGGGTTGCTCGACGTGAAGCTTCAAAAGATAGTGATTTCTCATGCCTCTCTCCTAGAACTTTCGACCAATACGCAAAAACTCAAACAACGTCTCTATCCAGGCAATATCCGGACAAGGACTGAGGTTTTCCACCCGCACTCGATAGATGCCCTTCTCCAGCCTTGGAAAATAAATATTGTTCGCTCTCCAATCGGTATCTTTTGATCCAGAGAATGTGAGGTACCCCCCATTCCCTCGGTCCGCTATGATTTCGTCTATGTGAACGTTGGTTTTTCCGTCAATAGAATCCAATTGAAAACGCAACTTAATTGGATAAGTCCGTTGATTATTAAATTCACCCAACAATGCCCAACCTTTGAATACCCTCCTCAACTCATATTTCTTTTCTTCCGACCAATCCCTTCGCTCGACAAAAACGAGATTGAAGTGATGATAGTCAGCCTTTGTCACCCGAATCACCACATCAACTCTTTCCCCTCCGTGCGCCAGCGGGAATGGTGTCACGTAAGGACTTTCATGAATTTCCGTCGGCATCCCCCGCTCCTTTGCATGGACAAAGGTCTTATTCGGCGAAAAAGCAAAAATCACCAAAACCACAATGCCTAAGATATACTCCCCGGTCTTCATACCATCACCCCACTACCGAAAATCACGGCGTTGTTGCATTAATCGAATCTGAAGGCAAAGTGGCTCCCGTGATCCAAAAATCAGGCGATGCGGACGGAATTCGGGCGTGCGAGAACCGCCATGCGGTTAAGCACGCCTACGCGGATCGCTACTTCTGTCGCTTGCGAGCCGATGGTCGCTTGCGAGCCGATG